>JAFDYE010000033.1 GCA_018267585.1 Bacteroidota bacterium | reverse complement strand
CGGCCGCACCCGGAGCTACCCCTCCAATATCCCCGACCGGCAACCCCGCCGCCGAATTCATCGCCCCACCCGTACTCGGCCCGCCAAAACCCCGCACCGGCGGCAGGCTCATCTTCTCCCTTTCCTTCAGCAGGCCCGTAAAAGGATTCGTCCGACCCTCATAGGGATAAGGATCACCCGGCGCAGCCAGCGCATTATTCCGGTCATAAGTGATCAGCTTCGCCCGCGCAGCAGCATACTCCTTGCTCAAAAGCCCTTTCATCGGTTGCCCCGTCGTGACATAGGGGTCGCCATAATAAAAGTCCCGGTCCGCAAAAGCCAGGTTCATCGCCTGATAGACGGTATGTATGTATCGCGTGCTGTTGAAACCCATATCCTTCAGGTTGAAGTTCTCGAGGATATTCAACGCCTGCAGCATCGACGGCCCCTGCGTCCACTGCTGTAGCTTGTAAACCTCCGTCCCCCGATAGCTGACGTGCAGCGGCTCTTCTTCGATCGGCTTCCACTGCGCCAGATCCTCCATGGTAAAGAGCCCACCCTGCTCGCGATTGCTCCGCACGATCTCCTGCGCAATATCCCCCTTATAAAAACGGTCGTATGCACTCATGATCGCCTCCTTCCTACCCTTCTTATGCCGCAGCGCATCCTGCTCCGCTTCCACCATCCTTGTCAGCGTCTCCAGCAGATCCTTCTGCACAAACACCTCCCCGGCCTCCGGCGCCTCGCGCGACTCCCCCGCATGCGGCAGGAACAAAGCCTTGCTATACGGCCATTCCTTCAACCTGCGCTTCTGCGCTTCAAAGCTGTTCGCCGTCTGCGCCTCTATCGCATACCCCTTCGCCATCTCCATCGCCGGAGCCAGCACCTCCTTAAGACTCATCGTCCCATACTCGGCCAGCATATAGCAAAGACCACCCGGCGTCCCCGGTGTCACCGCCGCCAGCGGACCATACTCCGGCGGAAAGCTGTAACCCTTGCTCTTAAAAAACGCCGGCGTAGCTCCCGTCGGCGCCCAGCCCAGCGCATTGATCGCGATCACCTTCCCCGTCCTGGGGTTATAAATAAGCGCCTGCGTCTCCCCACCCCAGCTCAGCACATCCCACATTGTACAGACCGCAGCCAGCATCCCGCAGGCAGCATCGATCGCATTGCCCCCTTTCTGAAAGATCTGCGCACCGGCCTCCGCAGCCAGCGGCTTACCCGTCACGGCCATCCAGTGATTGCCGTGCAATGGCGGCTTTTCAGTGGGCTGCGCAAAACCAGCCAGCCCAACCATCAGCAACAGAACAATAAACCAAGCTATTTTCATTTACGTGGAATTTAGTAGCCCGAAAAATAAATGACTATACAACTCCAGCCTACATGAATATTAGCCGGATTTTACTTTCCCTTATCCACATCCCGCAAAAAATTGATCAGCCCGGGAAAATAGTGCGCCTGATCATCCCACATATCACAGTGACTGCCCTCGGGGCAATAAACATAGGACCCATGCTGCACCTGCTTGCTCATCCACTCCATGTATTTCGGGTCCATCGTATCATACTCGCCGCCGATCGTCAGCGTCGGCACTTTTATCTTCGGAAGATCCGCGCTCCGGTCCCATCTGATCAACCGCCCACCGGTCTTGAACTCGCTCGGCCCCTGCATAGTAACATAGATACCCTCGCTCAGGTGCTTGAAACCCCGTATCACCGGATCAGGCCACTCCGGCTTTACCCGGCAGAGATGTTCGTTATAGTATTCCCTGATGACCAGCGACTGATAGGTGCTGTCCTTGTACAGCCCCTTCTCCTCATAGGCCTGCAGCGAATCCACCAGCGACTTGCGCATCTTCGAACGCAGCACACCATTGTATTTCTCGTATTCCGGCATGCTCGCCATCATATTGGAGATGATCAGCCCCTTCAGGTTGTCCTGGTACTTCAGCGCATATTCCATCGCCAGAATACCACCCCAGCTGTGTCCCAGCAAATAAAAATTATCCTTATTCAGTCCCAGCGCCTGCCGCACCTGCTCCACCTCCTCCACAAAATGATCGGTAGTCCAGAGGCTGCTGTCATTGGGCTGGTCGCTGTAGTAAGAGTCCAATTGATCATAGTAAATAAACTCTATCCCTTCCTTGGGCAGGAAGTTCTCAAAACTTTCGAAGAACTCGTGCGTCCCACCCGGCCCGCCGTGCAACAACAATACCTTGATGGTTGGATTCAGGCCAAACCGCTTGGTCCAGACCCTGAATACCCCCTTCGGCGTATGGATCGGCACCAGCCTGATATTGCCATTTTGAACCCCGGAATCCTGCAAAGCGAAATAGGAGCCGACCGAAACAAGCCCATTTCCCGGAGACGGAGCCTGACAGGCGTAAAAGCCAATAGCCAGGCCTATGACTACCGAAATCGATGATTTTCTCATATGTGCATTAATTTTTGCACATCAAAATACGCAAAAAGGGGATTAATATCCGTCTACCGCACCACAGATAAATTCGATACATTCACGACATGAAATTCAAACTCTTTCCCATCGCCGCCCTCGCCCTGGTTTGCCTTACGGCTAAGGCTCAGGGGCAACGACCGGCACAACGCCCACTCAATCTACCCGACTCCGCCGAGGTCGACTATGAACTAAAGGATTTCAAATTCCAGAGCGGAGAGACCCTCCCGGAACTCCGCCTGCACTACACAACCTTCGGGAAACCGGTAAAAGACAGGAATGGAAGAGTTATCAACGCCGTCTATATCATGCACGGAACCACAGGCAACAGCCACAATTTCGTCAACGAGGGCTTCGGCGGCCACCTCTTCGAACCTGGCCAGACCCTCGACGCCACCAAATACTTTATTATCCTGCCCGACGGCATCGGCCACGGCAAGTCCAGCAAGCCCAGCGACGGCCTGCACATGAAATTTCCCAAATACACCTACGACGATATGGTCCAGGCAGACTACAAAGTGCTGACCGAAAAAATGGGGATCAACCACCTGCGCCTCATCATCGGAACCTCTATGGGTGCTATGCACTGCTGGGTCTGGGCCGAGACCTACCCCGATTTCATGGACGCCTGTATGGCCAACGCCAGCCTGCCCGTCGAGATCGCCGGCCGCAACCGCATGAGCCGCTACGCCGGCATTCAATGCGTCAAGAACGACCCCGCCTGGAAGGGCGGCGAATATACCGAGCCCCCGGCCGAAGGCCTCCGCGGCGCCTATACTTCCATGATGTGGATGACCAGCAGCCCCTGGCAGATGCAGAGAAGATCGCCAACACGGGAAAGAACAGAAAAAGGCTTCGACATGGCCGTCGAAGGATTTATCCGCCGACAGGACGCCAATGACTTTATCTACGCCATGGACGCGTCCCGTTACTACAACCCCGAACCCAAACTGCAGACGATCAAATGCAACTTCTACGCCGTCAACTCCGCCGACGACGAATGCAATCCCCCGGAAATGGGGATCATGGATACCTGCATCAAAAAAATTCCGAAAGGTAGATATATCCTGCTGCCCACAACGGAAAAGACTTCCGGCCACGGTACCCATTCCAACCCGGCTATCTGGGGAGACTACCTCGTTGAGCTGATGAAAGCCTCCGAACCACGACAGGGACCCGCAAAGAAATAACAGAATGTTCCTTAGAACTGGACCACCGCAAACCCTATCCTCCCCTGCACATTCCCGCTGCCATTCAGATAGCGGTCATAAGGGATAACGATCTGGTCCGGCGCCATCTGTCTCGACTGTTGGAAATTCAGCGTGTTCTTCAGACCCCAGAAGAGGATACCCTCATCGGAGACCAGCTCGCCCTGCTGGTTGATCACAGTCGTAGACGCATACATGCTCTGGCCGTGTACAAAACTATTGTAGAGAAAGAAAAGCTTATCCTGCAAAGGCACTACCGTATAGGAGAGACTGGGTGAATTGAGTTCGGTCACCTGCTCCTGGCTGATCATACCCATCCAGCAACTGTCCTTCCGGGTCGCAGGGAAATAATACAGGCTAAGGTCACCCCTGTCATGATAAGGCGGATTGATCGAAGACTTATAACGGGAATAGCCATACTTTGGCGCAGGCCAGCGAAGACGCCCCGTTCCGCTGCCGGGATCAGGGATATTATTCGACGTAAAAAGCATACCCGGGTCCCATCCGTCATCGTAGGTGTTATCGTCCAGATCAAGATCGAACGGCCGTCCATATTCCTTCATCAGCAGGAACCCCCTGCCGGGCACCGCCATAAAATTCTCCTTTACAAGGTTCCCGTTCTTTACCTTCTTTCCGCCCAGCGTCGTCAACCTGTAGGACGAGTCGAAATCGAAAGCCCTGGACTGCATGGAATAGTGCACTACCTCGACATTCTTCAGCGTCGAATAGTGGAAGGTCGACAGGACACCAGCCACCACGTCGCCATGGATATTGTCGATCGACAAACAGACGTCTTCCATATCGGACGTACCCGGCAGCAGAATGCCTTTCCAGGTCACCGTAGTGTCGATCGGGCTGAAATGGAACAAAAGAAAATTATGGTCTTTTCTCGACGGCGTCATCATAAGCCATTCCCCGTTGTTCGCCAGCTTCACCGGCGCGCTATTGAAATCTTCCAGCGGAAAGCTCGTGTAGTCATCCTGTATCATCGGCTGCGTCAGATAAGGATGCCGGTACACCTTCTCAGCCAGCAGCTGCCAGTCCTGATCGAACAGCATCGTGTGTATCCGTGGCGCAGCATTGGAGACGAATTCAAAACCCACCAGCAGGATCTTGCTTCGATCCTCCGAACGCACCAGCATAAAGCTATTGCCGGGTTCATCAAACGCAAAGGTCCCGATCACCATGCCCGGAACCGTCGGCCTGCCGTCCGCCTCATAGCGCTGTAAAAATACATCCACCTGCTTGCGGTCATTCTTCAGCAGATGTACCTGGTCGAAATGATCTGACGTTGTGATCAGATACTCCTTGATCGGATCACCCGGATAGGTGCTCGTCTCTCCGATAAGATTGACGAGGTTCATCCGCGTATTGTAGATCGCGAAATCCCTTTCTTCCGCCAGCTCGGTGCTGTGTTTAGGTAATCGTTTTCGGGTGGTCGAGGCTACCCAATAATATTCTGCTACTTTACCAAGCAGCTCTTCTTTTATTGTAAACCTATCACTGTACGGCTCGCAATAATAGACCCGTTGAGCGGATAGATGGGGACAATAAAGAAGGACATACAAGCTTATAGATATGACAAACTTCCATCCCATGGCGACAAGCGTGCTTTTTGAAGTTACGGAATTTTATATATAAATAAAAGGACTTCTGCGTAATGTTTTTTTTAATTTCACCGAGGCAAAAATTTCAACTGTTAACTGGCAGTCTTATGAGAAAGTTCCATTGTGTCCTATGGTCCCTGCTTTTCTATTGGTGCCCTGCTTCGGCCCAGACGCAGCAAGTCTCAGGTAAAATATTGGATGGAAAGGATAAGTCCCCCTTATCGGGAGTTACGGTAAACGCCAGGGGGACCCGCGCTGCCGTCGTCTCAGGCCCCGACGGCAGCTTCTCTCTTCCGGTCAGCCCCAAAGCCACAGCGCTTCATTTCTCCTGTATCGGCTACGACGATCAGGACATCACCCTGTCCGCAGGCAACCAAAACGAACCCCTGACAGTACTGCTCTCCTCTTCCCAAAAAGCGCTCAACGAGGTCATGGTCGTAGGCTACGGAAAAGCGGCAAAGAGAGACATTACGGGTTCGATGAGCAGGTTGGACGCCAGGGCGGTCGAGAACTACCCCGCCCCCAGCTTCGAGTCCGCTATCCAGGGGAAAGCCCCCGGCGTCGTCATACAATCCGGCAGCGGCAAACTGGGCCAGGCCATCCAGGTCAATATCCGCGGCATCTCCTCCCTTTCGGCGAGCAGCCAGCCGCTCTACGTCGTGGACGGCCTGCCCGTCACTACCACCAGCCTGTCCGACGGCCTTAACGAACCGACCAATCCCCTGACCGATATCAACCCTAACGACATCGAAAGCATTGATATCCTGAAGGATGCTTCCGCTGCGGCGATCTATGGCGCCAGGGCCGCCAATGGAGTGGTGCTGATCACCACCAAAAAAGGAAAGAATAGTCGAAAAACCCTATTCGAGCTCAACACCAGCACCGGCATTAGCAATCCCGCCAGAACACGACATTTCCTCGACGCCGGACAATACCTCGCTCTCGCCAGGCAGGCATCTGCAACAGACGGCGCCTACGACTTCAACAACGATATCTCCGGTTTTCCTTCCGTCGATTCGGCCGTTAAATGGTACTGGGCCAACGACTATCTACCTGCATATGATAATTTCGCCCTCGGTACGGACTGGCAAAATGCCGCCGTCAACACGGACTGGCAAGGCATGAGCTTTCACAGGAACGCGGCCTCCCATCAGATCAACCTTTCCGCCAGCGGCGGCAATGACAAAACCCGTTTTTTTATCTCAGGATTCTATAATAAGCAGGACGCGATTGTGATCAACAATAGTTTCACGCGGTATGGTGGCAGATTCAACATCGATCATAATGCAACAGACCGGCTGGTATTCGGCGTCAACCTCGCCGTTGACCGGTCTCAGCTGAATAAGGTGACCAACGATAACGAATTCTCCACTCCTGGTCAGCTGGTTGCCGAGCTGCCGTTCGCCCCGGCGATCGATCCGTCCACGGGGCTGCCCAACCCCAATCCCCTTTATCCAAGCGGCATTTACGACGCGCTTTATGACTTCGATCATCAGACTACCTACCGTACACTGGGCAACGCCTATGCCAATTTAACGATCCTGCCCACACTTTCTTTTCGTAGTGAGGTCGGCGCCGATATCCTTTCCCTCAACGAGTTTCTGTTCAGAGGGAAGGAGAGCCAGGATGGGGCCGGGGTTGGCAAAGGACAGACAGTCACCGCCCAAAGCACGTCGATCAACACCAATAATTATTTTACCTATACACCCCGCATCGCCGACGACCACCGACTCAACGCCGTCATCGGCATGAGCTATCTGCAGAACGATCGCAGCCAAACCAATGCCCAGGGTCAGAACTACCCTTCCGACGCAATAAAAAATCTCTCCGGCGCCACCAATATCACCTCCGCCAGTACCGTCGGCGACCGCTACACTTTCCTTTCTTATTTTCTGAGAGCCAATTATTCGTATAAGAATCGATACCTCCTCACAGCCAGCATCCGAACGGACGGTTCTTCCCGCTTCTCATCGGATCACCGCTATGGATGGTTCCCGGCTGCATCCGCAGGCTGGATCATATCAGAGGAAGCCTTCATGAAACACAGCCCCGTCAGTCTGCTCAAGCTCAGGGCCAGCATTGGCCTCACCGGCAATTCGGAGATCGGCGAAAACCAGTTCCAGTCCCTCTATTCCGTCACCAACTACCCCAACCTTCCGGGCTTCGCTCCACAGCAGCTCGCAAGCAACAGGCTGCGCTGGGAAAGAACGGCCCAGGCGGACATCGGCCTCGAGTTTGGCCTGTGGAAAAATCGCGTCACCGGGGAGGTCGACTATTACCATAAACACACAACCGACCTGCTGCTGCAAACATCGATCCCGGCGACGACCGGATACTACCAGTTCCTCCCCGCATCGACGACCATTTACGAGAACCTGGGTAAAATGAACAACGCGGGATTTGAAATAAGCGTTGCCTCGCAAAATCTGACAGGCGAATTCAAATGGACAACCAGCCTCACCCTCGGCTACAACAAAAATCGGGTCGGCGACCTGCACGGCCAGGTGGTCACCACCGGCGACGGCCTTCAGCGCGCAGTCGAAGGCCAGCCCATCGGCAGCTGGTATATGCAGAAATTCCTGGGCGTGGATCCCGCCAACGGCGACGCCCTGTATGCGGACGCCAACGGCAAACCCACCGACGACTACACAGGACAGGCTGCCCTCTTCACCGTCGGAAAATATGCCCCCGACTACACCGCCGGTCTGACCAATACCGTGTCCTTTAAGGGCTTCGATCTTTCGGTCTTCTTCTATGCCGTCACCGGGAATAAGCTATTCAACTCCGCAGGCAAGTACATGTCGGACGGCTTCGCCAATTCCAACTATGACAACCAGACGACAGACATGCTCAACGCCTGGAAGACACCCGGTCAGAAGACCGACGTGCCCAGGGCCGGTCTCAGCATAACTCCCGACGGCTACAGCTTCGCCACAGGCGGCGGCACTTCCACACGCTGGCTTTACGACGGTAAATACATACGCCTCAAGAACCTGACGGCAGGCTACTCGCTCCCCCGGGCTACAGCAACTGCGCTCAAGCTCAGCTCGATCCGTGTATACATTATGGCGACCAACCTCCTTACCTGGACAAAATATCCATCGGACCCGGAAGTGAGCACCCTGTTCAACGGTACAGGACTGCCCTCCGGATCTACTTCCGGCGGCGTGGACTTCTATACCATCCCCCAACCCAGAACCTTCACCCTCGGACTCAACGTCAAATTTTAATCACTGTTCAGCATGAAACTCAGAATATACATCCTCTTCTTCCTCGCGCTGACCATAGCATGTAACAAGAACCTGAATACCATTCCCCAAAATTCTCTGACGGCCGACCAGATAAAGACGGCCGGCGACGTAGAAGCCCTGCTATTCGGCGCATACAGCCAGTTGCAGTCGGCAGGCGCATTCGGCGAGTCCTTTATCCTGACTCCCGACCTGCTTGCATCCGACAGCCAGGTCGTATTCGTCGGCACCTTTCAGGATTACCAGGCCGTACAGCACAAAACAATAAAGGCAGACAATATCATCCCCCAGAACGCATGGGGCGTCGGCTACAGCATCATCAACCTCTGCAACACCATTATCGACAAGATCAACCTCGTCGGACCCGCCGACCGGCCGACGATAGAAGGAGAAGCCCTTTTCCTGCGGGGCACCACCTACCTGCAGCTGGTAGGTCTTTTCGCCAAACCCTGGTCCGACGGCAATGCGGCGGCGAACCTGGGGCTGCCCCTCGTGCTCAAGCCTACCTACAGCTATGACTCTTCGGCCGCCGGCAAGCCGGCAAGAGCGACCGTCCGGCAGACCTATGCGCAGATCGTCGCCGACCTCACCGGCGCAGCCGCCATGCTGCCGGCTTCCAACAACGATTTCCGGGCCGATGCCTACTGCGCCCACGCCATGCTTTCCCGCGCTTACCTGAACATGGGGAGGTATGCAGACGCCGCGTCCCAGGCGGATACCGTCATCGGATCGAAGAATTTCAGCCTGACCAGCTATGACAAGACCTTTAATACCGACGGCAATTCGACAGAAGACATCTTCGCCATCCAGCAGAATACCCAAAGCAACGCCGGTACAGCCAACAACGGTCTTACGACCTTCTATTCCCCCTATGAGACAGGCGGGCGCGGCGACGCCCAGGTCAGCCCGCTGTATGCCGGGGTTTTTGACGATGCCAACGACCTCCGGATGGCCTTCGTTAGTCCCGGCTCCAGCAACTCCGGCTTCACAGGCGACTATACCGATAAATGGGCGAAGTTCTTCAAAGCCATCCCCGTCATCCGCCTTTCCGAGATGTACCTTACCCGCGGTGAGGCCTGCCTGCGCTCCGGCACCCCTCCCGGAGCCGATCCTTTAAAAGACATTAATACCGTGAGACAGCGCGCAGGGGCGGCTCCGCTGACCGTCGTCGGGATCGGGGATTTTATAGAAGAACGATTCCGCGAG
This sequence comes from Bacteroidota bacterium, assembly GCA_018267585.1. Classification (GTDB taxonomy): domain Bacteria; phylum Bacteroidota; class Bacteroidia; order Chitinophagales; family Chitinophagaceae; genus Puia. Next base: position 14,510 of record JAFDYE010000033.1, on the reverse strand, counting down.
CTGGCCTTTGAAGGCGACCGGCTCCCCACCCTGCGGCGGATAAGGGCCGATATCGCCGGGCTGGACTACGACAATGACAAATTGGTGCTGCCCATCCCGCGTACCGAGATACAGGCCAACCGAAATCTGGTACAGAATCCCGGGTACAACTAGGGCCCTTCCCCTTAGTGGAATTTTTTTCCATCTCTGGGAGTAAAATTGAGGCCGTGCCACCACCATTGCCCGCCCAAGCTAACAAAGTTTAAAATATAATTATCTACAAACCAACCGGATAAGGAAATATATCAGACCCCGGGGTCGGGCCCGGCCTTCCGGCACGTGGCTTGTATTACCATACCCGGTTTTTCATAGGATATTGGATTTAAAAACGGGGCTGGATTTCTATCCTGGCCCTTTTTATTTTAAAGGTCTTTTATCGTTAATGGGCGCCGATCACTATGATTGATGGCCCTTATTTTTTAAGTTTGATGCGCTAACTCTTATATTCTTTATGCGTATTGCACTGTCCTTTATCCTCAGCCTGGTCCTGATTGGCAACACCAGCCAGGCTGCCCTCGACGTCCGGACCGGAGCCTCCCCGTCCTGGCTATACGCTGTCCATCCCGACCTGGGCAAACTACCCATCCAGCGCGATATCAGCAATGGCTTTTATTACGAACTCCTCGAAGAACAGACAAGTCTGTTAACCAATACAGAATACACCCATTATATTAAACATATCAATAATGAGACAGGGGTCCAGAACCAATCGGAAGTGTCTGTAACCTTCGCTCCGCAATTCCAGCAGGTCATCTTTCATCGCGTCGTCATTCTTCGCGACGGTGCCTCGCTGGACCAGCTGCAGGCCAGCCAGATCAAGGTGGTGCAGGAAGAGACCAACGCAGACGAATTTGAATACAATGGGCTCCGACGGGCTTTTATAACCTTAAAGGGCGTAAAAAAGAACGATCGGATAGAGGTCGCGTATTCCGTCGTCGGCTTCAACCCTGTGTTCGGGAATAAATATTCTGACGAGTATTCTTTCAACAGCACGACCGCCGTCTGCAATTACTATAAGGCGATCGTCACCACTCCTTCCCGCAGGCTCAACATCCTGTCAAAAGACAGGACACCCGCCCCTAAGGAATCACTCCGGGGTAATTCGCTTATCTATTTTTGGGACAATCCGCCGTACAGTAACAATTCGACGACCTATATCTCGGAGTACACGAGCTGGCACGACGTCGTAGGATGGGGGCTGACGACCTTTAAGAGCTATCACTATACCCTGCCTTCCGGCCTTTTAAAAAAGATAGAAGGCTGGCGCACCCTCGCAAAAGGTGACAAAGACCTCTTCGCCAACCTGGCCACGCGATTTGTGCAGAACGACGTCCGCTATCTCGGGCTCGAGATCGGCGCCAACACTCACCGCCCCCACGCCCCCGCCGAAGTCTTCGGCCAGCTGTACGGCGACTGTAAGGACAAAGCGCTTCTGCTGACCGTCATCCTGCAACAGGAAGGGATACCAGCTTACGTGGCGCTTGTGAGTACGGTGACAAGGGACGAACTCGTGGATGCAGGCCCTTCGCCGGCCGTCTTTGACCACGCGATCGTCGGGATCCATCGGCCGGACAGCAGCTATCTTTTTGTCGACCCTACTACTCCTGAACAACGGGGCGAGCTGACCAGCCTCTACGTCCCTGCTTACGGATATGCGCTGCTGCTGAAGGAAGGCGAGCGGCGGCTGCAGCCCGTACCCCCGGGGCATATCTATGACTATACGATCATCGAGAACCTGGTCGCGAAAATGGACGACACCGCGCGCTATGCCATCCACAGTGTTTATACGGGTGGAGCTGCCGACGAAGAGCGGCAGACCTTCGCAGAAAGCAGCATAAAAGAGATCGAAGATTCATACCGGGAATACTATGCCGCCACCTTCGACGGCATTCAAAAGGGATCAGATATCAGCTACAGCGACGACAGCATAAAGAATGAGTTCAAGGTCACCGAGACCTATGCCATACCCCAGCTATGGCAAACCGCCGAAAAGGGAACCAGGTCATTTGACTACTACGCAAGGCTGGTCAAACAATTCCTGCCGGACCCGTCGGAAACCGCCAATAATGAGCCGATCCGTTTGACCTATCCCCGCAACGTCCACTTTACGCTCAACCTCGAGCTCCCGGAAGCCAATGACATCGAATGGACGCCCGTGCACATAAAGAATGACGCCTACCAGTTCGATTTTGTAACAGCGACCAACGGCGCGCGTGTCACACTCTACTATACCCTCCACATCTTCAAAAACCAGATAGCCGCGACGGAGGTGCAGCAATACAAAGCCGACTATGCCAGGATGGACGAGGCAATTGGTTTCCAGATCTCCATGAGCGATCTTTCGGCTGGTTCCGCTTCCCGGAAGCAGGGCATCGAGCCAACGGGATCCCTGTCACTCCCACCCGTCGGGAACACAAAGGCCTGCTGGCCGGCCATCTGGCTGACCTTCTTCTTCTCGCTGTTCTTTTCCCGGTTGTTCGTCTGGCTCAACCGTCGCAGCGAAGAGACGCTCTACTCCCCCGGTTCTGGCTATCCGCTGGGCGGCTGGCTCCTCCTGCTCGGGGCCAGCCTCGTGGTGGCCATCGGCTTCGAGCTGTACAATTTTCTGAGCTCCAACTACTACAGCGACAACAACTGGTCCGCCTATGGAATCGCCGGCGGCCGCTCATTGCAATATCTTTATCTCGGAAAAATGGCCATCCACCTGAGCTGTCTCGCCGTCAGCGGCGCGACCTTGCTCTGGTTCCTGAAAAGACGGGACATCTTCCCGCGGATGTTCATCTGGCAGGTGGGGATCCTTCTTTCCGGGCAGCTGCTCCTGATGCTCCTCTACCACCTGATCCCGCTCCCTGCCGGCTTCGACACCTACAAAGAAGACCTGACGCTCGGTCTGATCCGCAACTGCGTTTTCGGTTTTATTTGGGTATACTACATCATCCGCTCCGACCAGGTAAAAAGCACCTTCCTCGAACCCCACGCCTACTGACCCCGCGAGCCCCTCCGCGGCCGTTCACGGCGTCGCGATCCTCGCCACCGCATTATGTATCGGCTTCACCGTCTTTAAATACGCGTATATCGCGGCCAGATCCTTCTCACGCATCCCCGCATAAGCCAACCACGGCATCGGAGTATTAAATTCCCCCTTTCCAACCGGCCTGGGCCTGTAGTTGCTGTCCGTATATTGTTTGAACTTTCCGATAAAGAGCTCCCGGTTCCAGGTGCCTATGCCGGTCTCCATGTCAGGAGTGATATTGGCGGAATAAATGGTCTTCCCGTTGACAACCCCAAAATCCCGCCCTCCTCCAAATTCCGTCCCTTCGATGATCTTCCCCTTGTCGGCCTTGCTGTGACATTCGACGCAACTGGCCATAGTCACTAAATACTTGCCATAGGCGGAGGCGTTGTTTGAATCGGGCTGTGGGCTCATCTTAGCCGGGGAAGGAATGGTATTGACGATAAAATTCAACGGAAAATCCAGTTGGGTCGCGGGCACGTCATGATTAATAGCAGGCAGGCTGCGGATATAGGCAATGATGCTGAACACATCCTCCTGGTCCATCCGCCCGTAGGCAGGATAGTTCATGATCGGGAACAACGCATGACCGTCCTTACTAACCCCCGAAGTGATCGCCCTGAACAGCTCGCCATCCGACCAGCCGCCGAGATGATAAGGGGTGAGATTGGCGGCATAGATATTCCCGGGAAAACCCAGCTCGCGGCTAAAGACCTCCCCGCCCATCCCCACCGTACCTTCCTTTACCGGGAGCGCATAGATCGATTCGTCCCTGCTGCTATGGCAGACCACGCACGCTGCAACAGACCTCGCCAGGTATTCTCCGCGGGCCACCCGCGCGGGCGTGGCCTGGACCTTGAGCTCTTTTACGACCGCTACATGGGGCAGCCCCTTCTTGACATAAAGGGCCAGCAGGGCCACGACGGCCACCAGCCCCACGACGATCATTACAATGACCCGCAATACTTTTCTCATAGATCAGCTTTTGGCGAAAAGTACGAAAAAAGAGGACAGCCCGACCTGAAAAAGTCAGCTGCCCTCTAAACCCGGTTCGCCAGGCGCGAACCCTATTCTTATTCTCCCGTTCCCCGGCCGCCGGTCACCCCCGCCGGAGTAATGATCATTATTTGATCAGATAACCAAAAAGCCCATCCGCTTCGTCGTTCGGTCCCGCGGTAAAATAGAGCCGGTTGGGATCGACAGTGGTAGCCGTAGACGGCGGGAACGACAAGGCCCACAGCCCGTGAATAACGATCGTTTTGTTGTGCGTCTGCAAATGCCCCTGGAATGTCCCGTCCTGCGTAAAGACATTGATTGTTCCATCCCCAAAGTTCCCCACCAGGATGGCAGCCTGACTCTTATCAAAAACCTGCCCGATGACCTTGCCGGCCGTTCCGTCTTTCCCGGCATTGCCGTTGTCATCCCGGTCCATATCATTTGCTTCGAGGAAACCGGCCGGCGCCATCGCCAGCCCCCAGGGCGAATTCAGCGTCCCGTGGCTGGCGAACCTCCTGACAAAGGTCCCGTTCGTCGTGAAAATGCTGACAAAACCATTGCCCGGCCCACTCACGTCATCCCCTGTCGGCCCGACCTTGGCATAGGACACATAAAGCCAGTTGCCGATCGCCTGGATATTGAACGGGGCGAACCCGGCCGGAATGCCCGGATCCTTGAATGGCATCGACACGGAAGCCCATGTCGTATCCCATACGTCTATTTTCCCTGTCTTGAAATTGGCGGCATAGATATAATTGGCCCCGCCATTGGACGCGATAGCAAGTCCTTTATATTCGGAAGTAGCCGAATTGTCCTTGATCCTGAGCGCCTTGTTGTTGGCCGCACCGTTCCAGCCGGAAAGAACGCCGTCCTCATTGACGAAAAGGAAAAGCGCTCCCTGACCGTTCGACAGCTTAAAACCCTTTCCGCTGCTGAATACGATTCCGGAAGGCGTGCCCCCCATCGTATCCGACGGAGACGGTATCAGCACCGCCGGACGCACTTTAGCTCCTTCGGCAGTATACAGCTCGCTGACGCCTGCCCCATTGGCGTTGACCCATGCAATGCCGCCGGACGAAAAGGCAAGCCCCCAGGCGTTCAGCAGAGTGGTATCCTGCAATTTCGGACCATAACTCCAGCTATTCGCTACCAGGTTGACCTGCTGAAAATTGCGAAGGTCATTTTTGTCAATGACCTGCCGCTTACAACCAAATGTCATGACCAGAAGAGACCCCAGTGCGAGACCCACCACACATGAGCGGGACCGCGTTTCCCATAATAGTTGTGTGAAAACGTTGTTCATAACCTAGATTTTTTAAGTTGGATGAGTAGACCAATAAATGACCACCTGGCGACCGCATATCAGCAGTCGTCGTCACCTGCCTCGCGCCTTAGTGTCTATTGATGAACTTAACACTTCGGCGCAAAACCGCTAATGTCGAACCTTCGGTTAATGGACCTGCGGTCCATTTTGATAGGGGACAGGGGACTCGATCCTATGGCCATAGAACAAATAGAACAACGGAACATTAAATAGAACGACCGGCTTTCTTCAAAGAAAGTCCTGCTCAAGAAGTTTCAGCAGGTATTGAGAACAAACGGCGCTGTACCGGCAGGAGTTGCCTGCGCCAAATATTATCCATTTCCAATCTCCCCCTACACCCATCCCGACCTTCCGACGACCCATCCCGGTCTTCACCCAACCTAATCCTACATTCCCCCGACCCATCCTTCCCTTCTCTCAACCCATTCCTTCCTTCCAGACCCATCCCGGTCTTCACCCGACCCAAACCTACCCTCTACCGACCCATCCCTCCCCCTTAACCACTCCCCTGAAATACCCCGCCGACTCCGCAATCCCCGGCAATGGATCCGACATATCCATTTCGTGCTCGATGCTGCAATAACCCGTATAATTGATCTTCGTCAACGCTTTCACCAATCCCGGAATATCCAATACCCCCCTCCCCAGCTCGATCGGCTTGGGCTTTACAGCGATCTCGGACAGATCTTTAATATGCATATCGAAGATCCTGTTCCCGTATTTGCCGACGATCTCCACTGGATCAGCACCCGCCCGCGACGCATGACCGATGTCCAGACACAGACCCATCCTGTTATCCAACCCCTTGATATGGTCATAAACATTTACCGGTGATGGATAGAGCTTATCCTCGGGACCGTGATTGTGGATAGCGACCCGGATATTATATTCCTTCACCTTGCCCTCGGTATAAGGCAGCAACTCCGGATTAGGGACCCCGACGATCAGGTCGACCCCCAGCGCCTTCGCATATTCAAACGCCCTGTCCACCTCGGCCTGCGTCTTCATATAAATTACTCCCGCAGCGTATATCTGTATCCCGTTGGTGCTAAACTTCTCCTTCACAAGCTGTATCGTCTCAGCAGTACTGTTCATAGGCAGGTAAAAATCCTTTATCGACAACGCATTCACCCCGACACGCCGCATCATCGCGATGCCCTGGTCCAGCGGGATCTTTGCGAACGTATACCCCGCGATCCCAAGTTTGAGAGAAGAGGCAGACGCATGCCCGCCGCCGGCAGCTGATCCGGCACCGGCAGCCGCCCCCGCAACCCCCTTAAAACCAAAGCCCGCCGCCGCAGCCACCATACCCGCCCCCCGTAAAAACGTTCTTCTTTCCATATGACGAAACTATTTTGCCCGAATATAAAACAAATCCCGCCCGCAACGCAGGATTTCCTCGCAAACGATTCCGGTCCCCTCACCACGGCGATTCGCCATAGTCACTGACAAACCTGCCCGTCGGACCATTCTTGTCAAGCTGAGCATATTCAGCGACAAGCCCGGCAGCCTCACCCACCTTCTTATAACCCTGGAAATTATTGAACTCCGTCGACGTATACCCCGGATTCACCGCATTCACCTTAAACCCCTTATCCCTTAGCTCATAGGCCAGCGCAACGGTATAAGCATTCAACGCAGTTTTGGACGGGCCATACGCAGCACCCTTGACGGTATAATATCGCCACTGCGGATCGTTGTGCAGCGTCAGCGAAGCCAGGTCGGAGGTCACATTGACGATACGCGGCAGCTCAGACTTCCGGAGCAGCTCCATAAAATGACGAACCATGCGCACGGCGCCAAAAAAATTTGTCTCGAATACCCGGTGCATATTGTCATCATCGGCATCCGACGGCGTCTGCGGCACACTGCCCCGGATGCCCGCATTGTTCACCAGCACATCCAGACGGTCGATACGCTGCCCCAGCCACGCAGCGGCCTCCCGTACAGACGACTCGCTGCTGACGTCGACGACCACCAGCTCTATCCGGCCGCCTCCTTCCACCGTCAGCTGACGGACCGCGGCCTCTCCTTTTTCTTTATCCCTGCTGCCCAAAAAAACATGGTATCCCGCGCCGGCCAAAAGGCGGACGACTTCAAGGCCAATACCCTTATTGGCTCCTGTAACTAGTACTGTTTGTGTTTTCATATCACAAAGGTCCATCCCGGGTCACAAATAACCCCTGCACTTACCCGGGTATCAACGGTACATTTCCCGGATACTCTCCCGGTATAGCACCGGCGTGGTCTCTTCCATCCGCCTGAACCACCGGTTGAAGTAGGCGGCGTCCGCAAAACCCAGTTGGTCGGCGATCTCCTTCACGGACTGCTCCGTATGCAGCAACAGCCGTTTTGCTTCGACAAGTATTCGTTCATGGATATGCGTAAGAACCGTCTTACCGCTATGACGCCTGACTATCTCGTTGAGATGATCAGGACTGAGGTGCAGAAGTCCCGCATAGTCGGCCGCTCCGTGCAGCTCGCGATACCGCTGGTTGACCAGCGCCTGAAAATCCCGCAGCACCGGATTCGGAGCGACACCCTCCCTGTATTGTTCCTGGTAAAGCCTGCTCGTATAGACCAGCAGCTGTTGCAGCAGCGCCGCAAGCATCCGGTTCTTCCACGCGCCCTCGCCACCAAACTCGTTTATCAACCGCAGGAATACATCCTTGCAAAATACGACATCCTCCGGCGCCAGCCGCAGCACATGACCGTTAGCGGGATTTTGAATGATCGGCAGCTCCATCAGCGACCGGATGTCCTCCAGCCGCAGGAACTCCCCGGTGAACCGCAACGCCATTCCTTCCGACGGCCGCAGCTCTTCCTTTAAATGCACCTGGTGCGGCGTGGTAAAATAAAGTGTATTGGGCTGCAGCGTATAGGGTACGAAATCGACCCAGTGCCGGCTGCTCCCGTTGATGACGAACACAAAGAGATAGTAGTCCTTCCGATGCGGGACCAGGAAGCCCGGCTCAAGGCTGATGCCCCTGCCCATATGCGCGACCTCGATCAGCGAATGCCCGTCCCGGCTGTTCTGCTTCAGGGAATAGGCTGGTATTGTTTTATCCATTGTCCCAGGATATTTTCCAACGTATATTGCTTTGCTTCTTTTGCGCTCAGCTGATGCGACCAGCTCGCGCGCTTGTCCGCCCCCGCGCCTGGTCCATGACTTTCGTACTCGGCATAGTAGGCTGTCTTCTCGTTCTCCGGATTCCGCCAGTTGTCCCAACCGGCCGGCGCTATCTGCGGACCCATATCGGTACGTAGAAAGACCGTTTTTGCATATGGCCGCCACGGTCGACCCAGAAAAACCTTTTTTACCGAAGTATCCGCCTCCAGCCGGCAATCCATGAACACAAAGCCAAACGCCTGCCGGGGCGTGGTGGCAGCCGCCGACAAAAAGGAATTGAGCAGGCTCCTGAACACACAATGACTAAACACTACCGTCGCCTCGCCGAAAACAAAATCAGTCGTTCCTTCAATAAAACAATCTTTATAATATTGATGGCTTTCCTCCGTACCCGTATATAAGGTATCCTGGTTGCCCAGCAGCCTGCAATTGCTGATCACACACCGATCCCCCTCCACATGTAGTGCGACGGCCTGTCCCACCCGCCCCGCGGTATTTTCGATGGTCAGGTTCTCCGCCGAGAAATCATTGGCTGCGACCAACATCGTATAGGAGGTATAGGTAGTGAACTTCTCCTTCCCGAAAGCATCCTTCCCGCCCGGATTGGGCTTTCCCGAAAAATCATCCCACTGGATGATCGTACTGTCCCGGCTTTCACCAACAAGCCTGATCATCGTCTTCCAGGACGGCACCACGACCTTCTCCCGGTAAACGCCCTTCCGGATATGGATCGTAACCCACTGCTGGGACAGGTCGCGTACTGCGTTGATCGCCTCCTGGATCGTCCGGAAATTCCCGGTGCCGTCCTGGGCTACAGTAAAGGAAGAAGGATAGCTGACCGGCTGTGAAAATACCCATATACCGGGCAATACAAATAAGAGGAGCAATAAACCGTTTTTCGACATTTTTCGCTACATTAGAGGACGTAATTTAATAGACTTTACTTCCTCCACAAAGAGCTTTCTCTCATCTCACTACGTCCGCCCCGGATCACATCCTGTTCCAATTCCTTTTCCCATCCCTGCTTATCCCCCCTTTCAATCCAACCCCTCGCTGTGTATTTTTTTTAACCCAAACTCAAAATGTGTAAAGTTTATGAATGCAATCTTCCCCAGAGCGATCGTCCTGATCCCGGGTCTGATCCTCGCCTGCCATGTCCTGCTTGCTCAAGAAGATGAAAAAGTAAAGATGGAAGCGGTCCGACAGGAATGTACTGCCCTCCCGCTCGAAAAAAGAGCCCGCATCAGCGTCACCCGCTTCACGGTGACAACTGTCCAGCCGGGCAGACAAACCCAACAGAACGCCGCCGCCAACAATAGACTCAAAGCCCTGGGCACGATCTTCAACAAGGGCCAGGCCCCCGAAGCCGACAAGATCCCGCCGATACTCGGAGACAACCTGACCACCATGCTCACCAACGCCCTCCAGGAGGTCAATTGCTACAGAGTCCTGGAAAGCCTCAGCAACAACAAAGACCTCACCGGGGAGATCGACGCCGGCAACAACGGTTATAGCAGCAAGAAGACGCCCAAGGCCGGCAAACAGCTCGGCGCACAGATCGTCGTCACCGGCGAGGTCATCGAATACAGCGAAAAGAACAAGGGCGTATCCGTCGTCGGAGTAGGCACCAACAAGAAATACGTCAAGATGGGATTCAACCTGAAAATGATCAACCCCGAGACCCGCGACATCATCATCTCACACGTATTCCGGGTTGAGTCCAGGGCCAACAAGAGCGTTTCCGTGCTGGGGCTGGTCAAGACCGGCGATACCGACCCCGCCGTAGCTGCCGTCATGGAAGACGGCATCGTCGAAGCCGTACAGTATATGGCCAAGGTCAGAGATTCCCTGAACATCACTTCCGACGGCAATTTCGCCGGCAATGGCAATTCCAACGGCGACAAATCCACCGAGATCACCCTCAACAACGCCAGCTTCGCCACTTATACCGCCCTCGCCAATATCATCTCCGGCGTTCCCGGCTATAAATCCATGGAAAAATCTTTCTCCAGCGGCGTCGGCAGCTATTCCGTTGTCCATAGCGGCTCAACAGACGACCTTCTCAACCAGATCACCAAAAAATTGGGCAGCAACTTCGAAGTTACCGGCGAGGAATCCGGCAAGATAGAAATGAAGGTGAAATAAACCACAACAAAAGCCCCCCGAATCCGGAGGGCTTTCTTATCTTTTATCTTCCACGACGATGGTCATCGCGTCCGCCGCCACCACCATGTTGTGGCTGGGGACGCTGCGGTTGAGGCTGCGGCCGATTCATCTGCGGCTGCGGCCGTTGTACCTGCGGACGCTGTATCGGCTGCGGCCTGTTCATCTGAGGCTGCGGACGATTCATTTGCGGCTGAGGCCTGTTCATCTGAGGCTGAGGCCTGTTCATCTGCGGTTGCGGACGACTTTGCGGAGCCGGACGATCCATCTGCGGTTGCGGCCTGCTCGTCTGCTGCTGCGGACGGTTCATCTGCGGTTGCGGATGATTCTGCGGAGCCGGACGATTCATCTGCGGTTGCGGCCTGTTCATTTGAGGCTGCGGCCGATTCATCTGCGGCTGAGCCCTGTTCTCCTGCGGACGTGGCCTGTTCTCCTGCGGACGCGGCCTGTTAGTTGCCGTTATCGGCGCACTCGGATGATACACGGCGGGCCTTGCCACAGCCATACTGGCCGGTCTCCCATGATTGACCGAAGCGAACTGATTGCGGTCACGCATCGCCGTTTGCTGGTGCTGCTGCTGCTCCGCCGTCCGTTCGATATGCCGGTCACGCATCGCTGCTTCCTCACGGGCATTCGCACGATAATTCACCCCTCCGGGACCGCCGTTATAGCTGACCTTGTTGACGGTCACATTATTGATCACCGTCCTGTTGATATAGGTATTGTGTATGACCGTGGTATTGACCCTGGTCACCGCCGTGTTATACCGGAAACGTCCATTATACCATTCACCGCCGTAGTAACCGCTACCGCCATACCCACACCCATAATTGATCCCGCCGTAATAACCCACATGAGGTCCCCAGTAACCGACATGCCAGGAATAGATTCCACCGACAAAAGCCCAGTAACCTGGCGTCCAGAGAAAGCCTACCTGAGGAGGCGCCTCCCAATAGCCAGGCACCCAATAATATCCTTCCATGTCAGGGTCCCACGCCCAATAACCCGGTATCCAGATATATCCATCAACCGGACACGGCGGCTGTGTATAGACCGGTATCGCAGGTGGTGCCGTATATATAGAAATGCCAACGCTAACTTGCGCACTCGCTCTTGTGGCAGTAAGGGCCGCTGCTAACAATAAACTGAGTGATAAAATAGTGTATTTCATAATATTAAATTTGATCCTGCTTAGTTAGATACAATATTGCAGCCAGAGATTAAGACTAAAAGCATATATATTGCAAAGAGTCTGTTAAGACTTTGGACACCGAATAACGAACCGATATGACTATCAACTCTTTATTGCGCGCTATTTTTAGCAAAAAACCGGCCGTCTTTTTAGCTGTCAATATTCTTTTTCTCCCTTCCATCTTCGGGCAAAAAATTCTACGCGTCGGAGTAGCCGGTCTGACCCATGACCACGTGCACAACGTAATGCATCAGTTCAAAAAAGGCGAAGTCATCATCGCCGGTATCGCCGAATCCGATCCCCAGCTGATCGCCCGCTATAAAAAAAGTTACCAGCTGCCCGACTCACTGTTCTATCACAGCCTGACCGAGCTGATCGACCATACACATCCCGACGCCGTACTCGCCTATAACGCCATCTCCCAACACCTTGGCGTAGTCGAAACCTGCGCGCCGAAAGGCATCTCCGTGATGGTGGAAAAACCCCTGGCGACCACAGTCAAAGACGCCGAACGTATTGCCGCCCTCGCCAAACAGTACCATATCCACGTCCTCACCAATTATGAGACGACCTGGTATGATACCAACCAGCAGATCTTCGAGATGGTGAACGACAACAAGATAGGGGCTCCCCGCAAGATGATCGTTCACGACGGACACCAGGGACCAAAAGAAATAGGCTGCAGCCAGGACTTCCTCAACTGGCTGACGGACCCGGTCATGAACGGTGGCGGCGCACTCCGCGACTTCGGCTGCTATGGGGCCGACCTGATGACCTGGCTCATGCACGGCAAGGCACCCATTTCGGTGACGACCATAGCACACCATATCAAACCCTCCGTTTACCCCAAAGTAGAGGACGACGCCACGATCCTCCTCGAATATCCCGACGCCACCGGAATCATCGAAGCTTCATGGAACTGGCCCTTCAGCATAAAAGACTGGGAAGTGTTCGGAACTAGCGGCTACCTGCATGCGCTAAATGACAAGTCGCTGATCGAGAGAACAAATCGCACCTATGATAGCGTAGGCGTCCACCCCGCTGCCTACCGGGATAATATCCCCTACCTGGCCGACGTCCTCAGCGGCCGGCTCGACCCGGGTAACGACCTTACCTCCCTGCCCACCAATCTTATCGTCGTCCGTATACTGGAAGCCGCCAGCCGCTCGGCAAAAGAAGGCAAAAAGATAATGCTGAACTAGGCCTCTCTACCCGGCCGAAAAAAGCTACGGGTTACAGGCTCCTATTATCCCCCGCAGGAACGCGCCCCCGTTCAGTCGCGCACCGTGCTCCATCGCCAGCCGGACCACCACCAGGTCCCTGGACGGGATGACCCAGACGTACTGTCCTTCATATCCTTCGCAGGAGTAGCAGTCTTCGGGCACCCCGGGAAACCGCCTTCCACCCGTGTTGAGCCACCACATCGCTCCATAACCGTCGCCCTTTCTCGTGTAGGAAACCCATCCCGCCGGGAGTACCCGCTGTCCTCCCCATACACCATCGCGCAGGTACAGCAGGCCAAACCTGGCCCAGTCCCGCGCCGTTGCATAGCAATAGGACGATCCGACAAAGGTCCCTCCGGCATCCGGCTCGAGGACCGCACTATACATACCGATTTTGTAAAAGAGCTGCTCATACGGCCAGCGGTAATAGCCTATCCCTGTTTTACTCCGGATGATCGACGATAGGATATTGGCGGTCCCGCTGGAATAGTTGAACACCCCGCCTGGCAAATGACGCAGCGCCGACCGCTCTGCAAATTTCCCCATGTCCGCTTCTTCGAAGAGCATGCGCGTGGCGTCTGCCGGACCGGCATAGAGCTCCCACCAGCTAAGCCCGCTTTTCATATGCAGCAGGTCCTCCACGGTGATTCGCCTGCGATCATCTTTTCGCCATTCCTCCACAGGCGCCGGCCCTCCCACATCCAGCCTGTGCTGCCCCACCAGTATGCCGACCATCGCGCTGGTCACCCCCTTTGCCATCGACCAGCCCGCCAGGCGGGTGTGCCGGTCAAAGCCAGGCGCATATCGCTCTCCCACTATTTTTCCGTGATACACCACAACAACTGCACGGGTCCCTGATCCGCCATAAGCAAGGCTCACCGCAGCGTTCATCTTCGCAGTATCAACCCCATCCCCCTCACACCCCCTGTCACCCGTTGGCCAGTCCACTGTATCCATATCCCCGCCGGGCCGCACAGCCACACCCGCCTTCTGCTCCCGAATCTCTTCCTCACTACAACCGCTCACCAGGGTCGCTCCAAGCCCGCGCCTGTAAATAGCCTTCCGCTTCGCCAGTCCCCAAACCGACGCCGTAACACTGCTGTCCTTCCCATCCACCGTGCACGAAGACCATTTCGTCGGAAAACCCACCAGGTCCTGGCGTATGACCTCCTTCACCGGGCGCCCCGCGACAAAAACACCCGAGGCAACGACTTTTGCCGAATAACCGCTGATGATTGGAAGGCTTTTCCAGACGAAGAGCAGGAACAGCACACCCAATACCAGCAACAAAAATTTGGTTATAAGTCGACCTCGCATAACTAGAGATTGTTCTAACTTTAAAGAAAAAAATGGAGAACAAAGGGCTGCTCTTTATTCCCGCAAATCCGCCATCTCGCTCACCCTCAAAATTATCACCCACTACGGAGAGT
>JAFDYE010000339.1 GCA_018267585.1 Bacteroidota bacterium | reverse complement strand
CAATGTCAACACCCACCATCCTCGCCATATCCGCCAGCACACGGAAAACCTCCGTCAACAACGCCATCCTCCGCCATATCCAAACCAACCACGATATCATCATCTACGAAGGTCTCACCACCCTCCCCTATTTCAACCCCGACCTGACCGACCCGGAAAACCTTCCCGTCCCGGTCCGGAACTTCCTCAGCCTGATCGAAAAGGCCGACGGCGTCATTATCTGTACCCCGGAATACGTCTTCAGCCTCCCGGGGATCCTGAAAAACGCCATCGAATGGTGCGTCTCCGGTACCGTATTCCAGGACAAACCCCTGGCCATGATCGTCGCCTCTCTCTCCGGCCGGAAGGCATTCGAATCCCTCGACATGGTCATGACAACGGTCGGAGCCAGGGCCAACCCCGGCACAAAACTGCTCATCTCCGGCGCATACAGCAAGCTCGACAAAACCACCCATACGCTGGACAAGCACACGATAACCCTGCTCGATGAATTGATGAATTCTTTTCTAAGCCTGCTTCTTCGGCGGTAGATCAAAAGCGACCGCCTCATGCTCAAAATGCCCCTTATGCGACCCATCACAAAAAGGCTTGTTCTGCGACCGCCCGCACCGGCAGATGCTCACGACCTCTCTGCCCCCGAGCCCGTAAACCTTCCCCTCCTTGTCTACGATCTCAAAATCCCCTTCTACCTTGATCGAACCATTGTTATTGACAGTAATCTTAACCGCGGCCATAATATGTCTGATTTTTAAGCCGCAAAGCAACGCAAAAAACCACACTAATCGAAGAATCGGTCAAATTAGTCGAAAACTTTTCCCCCCACCCCCCGCCACAGCTAACTTTACCCAACTGACAACGCTATGGAATACGACAACGACCGGCTCCGCAAACGGCCGCCACGACTCGAGATCTCTTATTGGATACTGCTGGTTCTTATGGCCCCCCTGACCAACAGCCTTTCCCTTTTCCCCCACAGCCCGTGGATGTGGCCCGTCCTTTTGCTGATCAATGCCCTCCTGCTTCCTGCCTATATCGTCTATTCACGGATCGTAGGAACCGTGCTGACCACGACCAAGGGTGCCACGATCACCATCCGGAAGAGCCGTACCATTCACAGCAGCCGCTCCACCTTCACCATACTGCTTTCCATCCTGTCTTTTCTCGTCATCCAGGCCTTTCTCCACGTCCTCTATTCGCTGATCCTCAAATTCGACATAAGACCCGACGAACGCGCCTATTTCAATTTCCAGGGCCCCAGCCTCGCCCGGGAGATCTCCTGGACACTCATCAACATGGCCCTCTCGATCGCCCTTTTTTACATCCGCCGGGCCGACGACGAAAAAGATCTGATCTATGCCATGCAGAAAGAGAATACCTTCTACCAGCTGCGCTACCTCCGCAGCCAGCTGAACCCCCATTTCCTCTTTAACACGCTCAACAGTATCTACTCCCTCACCCTGCAGAGATCCGACAAGGCCCCGGAAGTGGTAGTCCGCCTGGCCGACATCATGCGCTATCTGATCTATGAATGCAACGAAGAGAAAATACCCCTCGACAAAGAGATCGAGTTCATCCGCAGCTACATTGAGATAGAAAAACTAAGACACAATGCCGACATCCGCTTCACCGTCGACGGCGCCACCAGCGGCATCCGGATAGAACCCTATATCTTCATCTCCTTCATCGAGAACGGCTTCAAGCACGCCATGGACCACAGCTACGGCGATCACTTCATCTATATTACCCTGAAGGTGGCAGACGGCCTGCTGACCCTCAATGTCATCAACAGTACCAGCGCCGACCTCGAAATGCAGGCCAAACGCATCAACGGCAAAGGCATATCCCACAGCCGCAGCCTCCTCGAACTGCTCTACCCCTCCTCCTACGACCTGGACATCATCCAGACCGAAAAGGACGAGACCCGCACCAGCGAGCTCCGCCTGCGCAACGCCCGGGAAAGACTCGAAAACCTCTACCCGGATTCTCATACCTTAGACGTAATTTTGAACAAAAGCACCTTTACCGTATCATTAATCCTAAAAACCTCCAAGGCTTGATAAAATGCATCATCGTTGAAGATGAGACACTTGCCCAGGAAGTCATCCGCAACCACCTGGCACATTTCGAGCAGTTCGAGCTGGTCGGCATCTGCCGCAACGCCCGGGAAGCCGCGGAAACCCTCAAACAGCAGGACGTCGACCTCATGTTCCTGGACATTCGCATGCCAGGCATGA
Organism: Bacteroidota bacterium; assembly: GCA_018267585.1. GTDB lineage: Bacteria > Bacteroidota > Bacteroidia > Chitinophagales > Chitinophagaceae > Puia. The sequence continues at coordinate 6,133 of JAFDYE010000339.1, read as the reverse complement.
GCGGCCTTCACTTCCTCCGCAGCCTGACCGATCCACCCCTCGTGGTCCTGACCACCGCTTACGCAGAATACGCCCTCGAAAGCTATGACTTCAACGTCATCGACTATCTACTCAAACCCATCTCACTCGAACGCTTCTCCCGCGCCGTCACCAGGCTCCTCAACGGCAGACTCTTCCCCCTCACCAGCAAAGAGCCGGCCGCCGGCAGTGATCATATCTTTATAAGATCGAACAGCAAATTCTTCCGGGTCAACTTCTCCGAGATACTATACGTAGAAGGCATGAAAGACTACCTGAAGGTCCACACCCCGGAATACACCCTCATCACCCACCAGACCATGAACGAGCTGGAAAAAACCCTTCCTCCCCGGCAGTTCATCCGCGTCCACCGCAGCTACCTTGTAGCCGTCGGCCATATCAGGTCCATCTATGGCAACTCTATCGAACTGGGGAAAACTACCATCCCCATCGGCATCAACTACAAAGAGTCCGTCATGAACCTCATCGGCCGCCGGCCGTGATCCCGGTGGCTATTTCTTCAGGTATCGTTCCAAAAATTCAAATCCCACCGTCGAGATCAGCACCGAGCTCTGCGCATTATAGGCGGCTCCGTGTGCACCTGGCGGGTATATTCGCAGGTCGGCATCCTTACCGGCATTGGTCAGCGCAGTGAGCAGCTGCATGGTATGCGCTGGATGTACATTGTCGTCGCTCATCGAATGGATCAGCAACAAATGATCCTTCAGCGCCGCCGCATGCGTGACACTGGCGCTGTTGCGGTATCCATCCTGGTTCTCGGCCAACGGCGCCATATAACGCTCAGTATACACGTCGTCATACAGCCTCCAGTCGGTCACCGGGGAGTTGGCGATCCCCACCTTAAAGACGCCCGGATGGGTCAGCAGGGTATAGGTCGTGCTAAAACCTCCATAACTCGTTCCCATGATCGCCATATTGGCACCGTCGACATAGGGCAGCTTCGCCAGCCAGTGCGCCGCCTCAACAAAGTCATGGCTCTCCCATTTTCCCAGCTGCTTATAGACGACCTTCATAAAATTGCTGCCGTAGTTGGCAATCCCCCGGTTGTTGATATTGACGACGATATAGCCGTTTTGAGCCAGCCACTGCTGCCACCCGCTGGCAGCCCACCTGTTAAAGACATCGTGCGACTCCGGTCCGCCATACACGGTCATCACCACAGGATACCGCTTAGTGCTGTCAAAATGCAAGGGCTTGACCATCCACCCGTCGATACCTACCTCGTCGCTGGTCGTGAAATGGAACAGCTGCTGCGGGGCATAGGCATGCTTCGCAATAAAATCCGTCACAGCCTGGTTATTCTCCAGGTGACGCAGTTCCTTCCCACCGGCGTCATAAAGCCCCACCTGCACCGGGGTCTTCACATTGCTATATTCGTCTATATAGAATCTGGTGTTGGTCGACATGTCGATATCATGATAACCCTCCGTCTGCGTCAGCCGCTTCTTCCCCGCCCCATTCCAGCGGATAGAGTATAGCTGCTGCTCCAGGGGCGAAGCCTCTGCCGAGAGATAATAGATCATTTTCTTCCGCGCATCGATACCCGTTACTTTGATAAGGTCCCAGCTTCCCTTGGTGACGGCATTGATCAGCTTGCCGTCATAGCCGTAATGGTAGATATGGTAGTAGCCGCTGCGGTCGGAGACCCAGAAGAAATCCTTCGTCCCTTCGGGGAAATACACCATATCGTTGACATTGGTGTAGAAATTGAATATCGCCACCCAGGTGCTGTTCTGCTCCTCCAGCACGACGCGGTGCTCGCCCGTCTTCACATTAAAGAAATACAGCTTCATATGGTTCTGGGCCCGGTTCAGCGTCATTACCGCCAGCTGGTCCGGGTCGCTCGTCCAGTAGATACGGGGAATATAAAAATCGCCGGTCTCGTCGGGGCTCAGCCATATCTTCTTTCCCGATTCAACGTCGACGACGCCGATCCGCACCTTCGGGTTGGCATCCCCGGGCTGCGGAATGGCGATCTTTACCTGCTCGTCGTGAAAACCCTCGTAATTGGTCATTTGAAAGACGGGAACCTGGCTGTCATCGAACTGCCAGTAGGCGATATAACGGCTATCCTTGGACCAGCTCCAGGCCTGCGCCTGACCGAACTCCTCCTCATACACCCAGTCATAGTGCCCGTTAAAAACGCCGTTCTCGCTCGTCGAATCAGCCGTCAGCTGCACCTCCTTCCCGCTGCTGAAACTATACGCGAACAGATTCCCGTTCCTTTCGATGCCCACCCTCGTCCCGTCAGGCGACAGCTCGGCCGACCGGGCGTCCTTCGCCGCCTGTTTCAATTGACGTCCCTCTACGTCATAGATATAATAGTCGGAGATGCCGCTATGTCGATAAATATGCCGGAAATTGCTGCGGAACACCAGGTGCCTCGAATCGTGCGACCACTGAAAAGAGAGGTAGTCAAATGGCTGGCCGCTCCCCGGAAATCGAAGCCCGTTATTATTAAAGACGGTCTTCTCCTGTAGTGTCGCCGGGTCCATCACACGTATCTCATCTCCCGAAATAAAGGAGTACTGATCCCCTCCATTGATCCAGTTGACGCTCACCGGCCCCCCCTTACCCCTCAGCTGCGCCCCACCCCTCAACGCGTCCAAAATGCTCCCATACTCCTGCTGCGCCCTTACACCCGTACCCACGAACAAAACAAAAAGAATTGCCAACGATACTCTTGCCATTTTACATAATTAAGGGGCTAAAAGTATCGAATTACCCCTACCCCTCAAAATCTCCGGACGACAGTATCCCCCGTGGGGACGACAACACCCTCCCCGGGGACACATTAACACGGACCAAAATAAAAAGGGAAAACAAGAAAAGGTGAGGACCACCCCCCAAAACGAAAAAACCCCCAAGAGTTAGTCAGGGGCCTTTCAAGAGAAATTGGAATTTGGTTGCTTTCTTTGATCCGTTGAAAGCGTTGGTTTTTCTGGATTTTAGTTGGCGTTCATCGGTATTGGACAAAACAAAACTACGTCATAACCAACTGTTAAAAAAGAGTGAATGCCCTCGATTTTTATCGTAGATCTACGATATCCCCCCCTTTCTAATCGCATTCTAACCCTCCCTTTACTTTTTCCCTTTTAAATTTATAACAAGTAAAATCCACTCAGCTTGAGAAAGTACCTTTTCGCCCTGGCCGCTGCAGCCTCCACCCTGGCCTTCCCCGGTTCTACCCTGGCCTTCCCCGGCTCCGCCCCGGCCGCCTCACCGTCCACAACCACTCTTTCCACCCGGACCATCAATCCCACCCAGACCATCAATCCCGCCCTGACCACCGACACCACCCGGATCCCCGACACAACCCTGGCCTCCGACAAAAACATCCGCAACAAGGTCCTCAGCGATATCCAGGATAACCTCGACAAAAAGACAAAGAACATAGACCAGACCCTCTCCCGGCTGGACCACAAAGTCGACTCCCTCGACATCGAGATCGCCGCCTCCCGCGACGCCCGGGACAAGGCCGACAAGCTCCTCCTCCGCGTTCAATCCCTCGAGAAAAAACAACAGGCCATCGAAGAGAACGAGCTCTACGTCTACCAGGCCAATTACCAGTCAGCCATCATCAACCTGGTTTCTATGGACAAAGAGATAAAACCCCTCGTCCTCTTCAACTCCGCCAAAAGCTTCTTCTCCACCCTAAGCGAAACCGCCGACCCGATGAAATACCCCGGCTACCAGGACTGGTACAAGAAATTTTATGACTATATCCAACGGGAAAAAGACCACGAACCCGCCCTCAACGTCCTCCACGACATGGTCCAGGTGACAGGCAACCTCACCAGCGCCGCCTCCATCACCGGCCCCATCTCCCAGGCCCTCTTCCTCGGCATCAACTCATTTATCAATTCCCTCGGCAGCAAGAAAAAAGAGCTCCGCGACCAAAGCCAGAAAATGTTCCTGCTGACCGCCAAACTCAGCCAGTTCGACTACGACAAAGACCTCATCGAACAGCAATGGGACCTCGTCACCAACGAACTGGAAAAACTACAGATACACTACGACACCATCCTCAACCAGAACCTCTCCCTCCTAAAGGTCTCCCCCGAAGACTACATCCACCAGTTCTCGCGGGAGACCGACGCCGAACGCCGTTATCAATTCCTCACCGGCCTCCGCAAATCCGCCTCCCTCCTCGTCACCAACCGCAAATCCGCCGACGTCAAGAACTGGAAACAACCCATCTACTACGAACTCATGGACGTCCAGTCCCTAAAAATGCGCTTCGGCGAACTCACCTTCGATATCCGCGGCATCATCGGCCGCTACCAGGAACTCGTAAAAAAATACCGCAACGACCCCGAGATCGGCCTCAAGGTCCAGGGCCTCGAAGTAAAACTCAATGCCCTCAGCGATACCTTCGACGGCGCCTTCGACCCCACCGAATACATCAACTCCGCCACCCGCATGTACCTCGTCAACTAACCAGCCGGCCTGAAATATTTCTCAGATACATCTAAATCTTATGTATATTGGTGGTAAAATTGCCATCCATGCCACCTTATATCCAATCCTTCCTGGCACTCACCGCCCTCTGCCTCACCCTGCTGGAAACCGCCGCTCAATCCCTGCCACCAAAGAACACCGCACAATACGTGTCACCCCAACTCGCCACCCAGTCCCCATCACACCAGCGCGCCACCCAGACCCTATCCCCCCAGCTCGCCGACAGGATCGACAGTCTTTTCAGCCGCTGGGACAAGACATCCAGCCCCGGCTGCGCCATTGGAATAGTAAGGAACGACTCACTGATCTTTTCAAAAGGATATGGCATGGCCAACCTTGAATACGGCGTCCCCCTCTCCCCAAAAACTATTTTCCACGTCGCCTCGGTCTCCAAACAATTCACCGCTTACGCCATCCTGTTGCTTGAACGACAGCGCAAGCTCCACCTGGACGACGATATACATAAATACCTCACCTGGTTCCCCGACCTCAAAGAAAAGATCACCATCCGCAACCTGCTCAACCATTCCAGCGGTATCCGTGACCAATGGGAATTGCTTGCCATAGCCGGCACCCGCCTCGACGACGTGATCACCCAGGAGCAGATCATCAAGATACTCGCCAGACAGCAGGGCCTGAATTTCAAACCCGGCACAGACTGGAGCTACTCGAACAGCAATTTTACGCTGCTCGCCGAGATCGTCAGATCCGTCAGCGGACAAACCCTGCGACAGTTCACCGATTCCGCCATTTTCAGACCGCTCGGAATGACGAACACCCATTTTCATGACGACTACACGGAGATAGTGCCCAACCGGGCCAGTTCGTACTCCACGCCAAAACAAGATCATTTCGCCAATGCCGTGCTCAGCTATTCCAACGTCGGGGCGACCAGCCTTTTTACCAATATCGACGATATGAGCAAATGGATCATCAACTTCTACGCTCCCGCCGTCGGCGACCAGGCAACGATTCAGGAATTGACAGAGCCGCTTCTCATCAACGGCGAAAAAATGCACAACTATGCTAAAGGCATAGTAACAGATAGCATCTACGGGCAACTGCGGTATCAGCATTCAGGCGGAGACGCCGGCTTCCGGACATTTGTCAGCGTTTTTCCGCAGTTGAAAATGGGCTTCATCATCTTCAGCAACCTCAGCGACATCAACGTCCAGCGCAAGAACGACCAACTGACCGCACTGTTCATAAAAGATCCTGCCGGCAGGCAGGACAGATCATCCCGGCGCGACAGCAGCCAGGCGGTTCTCGGCGACACAAAAGACCTGGAAAAATTTACCGGTAGCTACATCGCCGACGACGGCACCCGCTTCACCTTCGTCATAAAAGACCAGAAACTCTACGCCATCCCCCCTGACCGCAAATACCATCTGCTGATCAGGTCCGAAACCTCTACCTGGCAGGTGTTCGCCGATACAACCTCTACCTTCGTCTTCTCCAGGGGCAATTCCGACCATTCCTCGGCAGAAGAATACTGGCCCGTGGGCAATCACCTCCACTGGGAAAAATATGATACCGCGGCAAGGACTGACCGGCAGCTGGCCGAGTATACGGGTGCATATTATTGTCCCGAGCTGGACTGCACCTATCGCATCAGCCTGAAGGACCATCGTCT
>JAFDYE010000338.1 GCA_018267585.1 Bacteroidota bacterium | reverse complement strand
TCATCCCGCAAAGGTAAGATTTCCACGCATACACTAATCCCCTGATCCTGACGTTACAGACCTAATCAACTCCCCGATTGTGAAGAAATATCTGCTCGTCCCGGTCCTGCTGTGCGTGTTTGCCGGCGCCTCGGCCCAACTGACGTATGAGACGCTTTTTGTCGACTACGACAGTGCGTGGACCTACAAGAACCTAAAGATCATCCCTATCCGTCGGAAGGCGGGAGGAGGGACGCCCGGGGGGATAGCGGCGGTGCCTCTGAACCGGGCGCTGGCGCAGGGACTGGTGACGGTTAGCGAGCGGGGGTCGACGTCTTTCGAGAACGTGCACTGGCTGCGGTTCAATACAAAGTCTGACAAGCCCGTGTATATTGCCGGTGGGGAGATCATCGCGGGGGGACGGCAGGATCGTATGATCGTTGCCGATACTATATTGAAGCCGTCGCCGAAGGACCAGTATGTTCCGGTGATGTGTGTGGAGGAGGGAAGGTGGAGCGACAAGGAGAAGAAGTTCGGGTACGGAGGGGTTGCCAATTCCGGTCTCCGCAAGGCGCTGGACTCGACGCACAACCAGGTGGTGGTGTGGAGGGAGGTGGACCGGCAGCTGCAGGCCGGCGGCTTTAAGAATAACAGTCTCGCGTATATGTCGCGGTTCCAGGACAAGAAGTATGTAGCTGCCGGGGACGACTATTTCAATTATTTCAAGCAGCGGTTAGCCCGGACAGATAGTAATGTCGTCGGATTTGTGGGGATATCGGGAGACAAGATCATCGGCAGCGATATATTTGACGGGACCGATCTTTTTTACGGGCAGGCTGAGCCGTTGTTGCGTGGGTATATCGATGAGGCGATGGAGTCGGGTGCGGCGGTGTCGATGAAGGATGATGCCGTGCACCGGTATATGGACAGGTTGTTGAAGGACGAGCCGGGGCAGGCGGCTTTTGTGAAGGACAAGGGGATGATATTCCGGCAGGCGGGGAGGGTGATGCACGTGAATACGTATAAGTGAGGGGGGGGCGGGCGCGATTGCCCGCAAGTTTTGTAAATTGCCGCATGTTCTATCTCGTGAAGACGCCCTGGTGGCTGAAGAAGATATATCCTGGTCTTATATGGCGGATGGAAGGGGGGGATAAGAGGGTCTACCTGAGTTTTGACGACGGGCCTCATCCGGAGATCACGCCTTTTGTTCTGGAGGAGTTAAGGCGATATGGCGCCCGGGCCACTTTCTTTTGTATCGGAAAGAACGTTAATGCATATCCGCAAATTTATCGTCAGATTTTACTGGACGGGCATCGAGTCGGCAATCATACGCAGAATCATCTGAATGGATGGAAGGTGGCCGATGACCGGTACATTGCGAATGTGCGGGAGGCGGCGAAGTATGTGGATTCGGATCTTTTTCGTCCGCCGTATGGCAGGATCGGCGCGTTGCAGTCGAAGCTTTTAAGGGGAGAGCCGTTCAACTACAGGGTCGTGATGTGGGATGTGCTGAGCGGGGATTTTGATGTGTCGCTGGATGCGCAGCGGTGTGCGAGGAATGTGACGCGGCATGCGGGGCCGGGATCGATCGTTGTCTTTCATGACAGCGAGAAGGCCTTCGACCGGCTCAAGGGTGCGTTGCCGGTGGTGTTGGAGCATTTTGCGGAGAAGGGGTATCGGTTCGAGGTGATACGATGAGTGGTGAGGCGAGTTTTGTGACTCGCGGTGTGGTGTGCGCGGTGTGGTGGTGCGGTGGGGTGGTGCGTGATTTGTGTGTGCGTTTTTGCGTGACTCGCTTTGCGGGATTGCTTACTTTGAACAAAGCTGCGAGCAACACAAAATATTTTGTAAACGCTGCATCGACCGGTAAGATTTCGATTTTAGGAAAGTAGGCCCAAAATGGGAGAAGTGATGACGGTTCGCATTAGCCGACCGATTGTCGGAGGGTGTTTTTGCGGCGTGTGAGAGTCGATATTCCTCAAAATAAAATTGGGCCTGGGTAGACACCCTGGCCCGTTTTTAATCCGTACCCTATGAAAACTGGTTTAAAGGTAAATCTTTTTTTCATTTAAGCAAAGTAATTTAGTCAGGCTGGGCTGACGAATCTTCTGAAAATAGGGGGGCTGCCGGCTTTTTGGCCTCCGGGGGCCTTTCGCGGGTCCGGCGCTTTCTCATTATATTATTTATATATATATCAAGTCTGGTAAGGGTTTGAGTGAATTATGGCCGCGGGATGCCGGTTACCGGGAGAGAGTGTGGAGGCGCGAATCGTCGAGGGTGGGGCGGGTTTTCGGTAAAATCATGGGTTTTGGGGATATTTGCACCGGAAAAAGACGAAATACTACCATGGAATTGATCGACACGCATACGCATTTATACAGCAAAACCTTTTCGCAGGATATCGATGCCGTGATCTCACGAGCTGAAAATGAGGGTGTTGTAAAGTTTTATCTGCCCGCCATCGACAGCGAATGCCAGGATGCCCTGCTCGCCCTGGAGGCTCGCTACCCTGGAAAATGCATTGGGATGACGGGGCTGCATCCCTGTAATGTAAAAGAGAACTATGTCGACGAATTGCGCTTTGTGGAGGGGGAGCTGGCGCGGCGTCGCTGGGTGGCGGTGGGGGAGATAGGGCTGGATTTTTACTGGGACCGCAGCTTTGCCGCGCAGCAGTATGACGCCTTTCATCGCCAGATCGAGTGGGCGCTGCATTACAATGTTCCGATCGTGATTCATTCCCGCGAGTCGATGGAGCAGAGTATCGGCGTGGTGCGGGAGCACCAGAAGGGTGCGCTGAGGGGGATCTTTCATTGCTATAGCGGGGATGCGGAGGCGGCGCGGCAGATCGTGGATCTTGGTTTTTATCTCGGCATAGGCGGGGTCCTGACCTATAAGAACTCGGGTCTGCCGGAGGCGATCCGCGATATTCCGCTGGAGTCGCTGGTCCTGGAGACGGATGCGCCGTACCTGAGCCCGGTGCCGTATCGGGGGAAGAGGAATGAGAGTTCGTATCTTAAATATGTGGCGCACCGGCTGGCTGAGGTGAAGGGGGTTTCTGTGGAGGAGGTGGCGCTTGTGACGACGGAAAATGCGCAAAAAATATTCGGATCGTAAGGGTAGATTTTGTAGTTTTGCGACCCCTGTGATAGGGAGGTTCCGCGCGTTGCGCCGGCCTGCCGTGATGGGGTCCCGCGATGGCGGGGTTTGGTTTTCAGCCGGAGAGTTGTCCGAGTGGTTGAAGGAGCACGCCTGGAAAGTGTGTATACTCGAAAGGGTATCAAGAGTTCGAATCTCTTACTCTCCGCAAGTCTTTATCAATGAACCCCAGCTTTGCTGGGGTTTTTGTTTGTAGCAGATGGGACGAGTTTACTCGGACCAGCTGCGGAGAACAATAAACAAGGGCGGCGACAGCCGCCCGGTTCATTGATGAAGACCTAGGCCTCCCCGCCCGGAGATCAGCGAGCACCGCGATAGCGGGCGAGCTAATCTCTTACTCTCCGCAAACATGAGCCTCACAGATAATGTGGGGTTTCTTTTTTTATGTAAGTCAATGCTTTCCGCAAATTCCTGCACAAGCCCGATGTAAAAGTCGGAACAAAACCCGGAACAAATGGAAGGCAAGGAACAACTCGCTCCTAATGGGACGTATACCGCCCCTGAAATTTCAATCGCAAATTCTAAAGACTGGTTCATCTATTTTCGGTTCTATCATGATGGAAAAGAATATCTCCGAAAGAAGAGAGAGGGGTTGAATCTCCAAGCTAAACAGGACATGTGTCTAAAGGAAGCTATAGTATTTGCTCTTTCAAAGAAGAATCTTGCCCATAAGAGTAAATTCAGTTATAGCTGCATGCTTAATCTTATTGAAAAAAACAGCTTCAAAGCACGGGTATAATTTGCTACCGATTTCGGAATACGATAGAGGCGTATGCTTGTCCTTGATCGATGAATGTGCAAAGGAGCGGCAGTTCTCAAACCACAACTACAATAAGCATGTGAGCGCTTTTAGAAGCATGTTTAGTGAATTGGTTAACTGTAGAATTCTTAATCTCAACCCTTTGGTTGGTTACAAGGATAAAGACGTACCTGGGTCCGATTTTTATCAAGATTACACCGAGGACGAAAAAACCAGGATTGCCAAGCATCTTCTTGCTGTCCATCCGCGGCTATTTGTAGTAATGTCAATGGTATACCACACTGGCGCCCGGCCAAAAGAGATACTCGCGCTAAAGGTTGGGGATATTGATTTACAGGAGTATATTATTACGATTGCTCCGGAAGAAGGAGCAGAAAATAGCAAGACTGGGTTTGTTAGAAAAGTACCCATTAATCCTCATCTCCATAAGTTATTGTCGGGGATGAACCTTGATTGCTTTCCAAGCAACTATTTTGCATTTGGGTCTCCCGGTAAGAATGGAAGAAGCTGATTATTGATGAACCCCCGATTGGACTGGGTATAAAGAAATATCTGTACGCGGCAAAGCATACAGGTACAGATGATAAGACGGACGCTGGATTGGAGTTGAGAGATATACAGCATATGTATGGTCATCAATCGGATGCTATGAGCGAGAGATATAAAAAGAGGAAGAGACAGATAAAAGCAAAGAGGGAGATTCTTGAAAAATCGCCGGAATTTTCGAAGATTAATTAGTGCGGTTTTTTAAGTGCAACGCGTCGTCTTAGCATTCCCAACATTAACCCCTAAACTAGATCACCATGAAAGAGGCTTTTCTTGCGATTGCCTGTATTCTGTTAGTTGCAATTTCCAATGGGCAATCGATTCGGAGTGAAATAACCCTAGGATACGTGCAGACAAAAACTACAATTGGAACTAAGCATACTGATAATGATCCTGTTAAAAAATGCATCGCATTCCAAAAAATAAACAGCACAATCACGGGCGCATTATATCTGGCAAAGCAAGGCTGTTTACGATCCAGTTACCAGTCAAGTGTCGTTCAGCGCCCCCCTGTATCGTATACTCAAAAAATCCGGCGTATTCACCTGGGACGTTCGTACCCAAAGACCTATTACTAGCCGTAATAACCGGTCCTGTTACAGCACAGATGCCTTTGGGTGACGCCGCGACACCTAATTTCGACGTAGACCCAGAGACCGTGGAATAAATTCGGCGGCTTTTTGTAAATTAGAAGTTCGTAAAAGTCTGCCAACTTATGGAGCGATTGACTAGAGAAGCAATTAAGACACTACTAATGCAGCACAGCTTTGAAGAGAGATATGACCTTCGGTTGGATGCCTTTGACAGTACGACTTATCGATTGCTCGACACTGGTCAATTGCTCTATTACCGCTCGGAAGGACCTGGATTCCTGATGCCCTCACTCAATGCATTTCTACAAGCTCGCCAGGAGATGCCAACTGACGAACCTAGACATATCCTGGCTGGCCTTACGCCTAGCCGCGATAGTTTTATGTCGATCATACCTCACGCAGCTTCTCGTATAGCAAGCACCCTAGGCATACCGCGCGAAAAATTGGATAGCAGCTTTGCCAGCCTTCATCTCATTGATAATGCCATACATGCTCAACCCATTGGGTTGAAAATGTTTGAAAACGAGCTCTTCGTTCCGCTGATTGCATACTTGGGACAGTGTATTATTCACGAAAAAGGTGGACGTTGGAATTTGCAGCATGATAATACGGCTAAGGTTTGGGAGCCCTTTGTGATCTTGCCGACGGGTAAGGCTGTCAATTTATTTATTGATCTTTACGAAGACGCCCAGGAAGATTTTAAAAATTTCAGCATCTTCACTATTTCCCAACTCAGACTGGAAAGCCTTTAAAGATTATTTTTTGAAAAAGGCAGCTACCATCGGCCCGAATACCCACGCCTTCCTGGAAGCGCTCTTTCAATCCCGCACCTTTACCGAACAATGCTTCCAGGCTTCCCTGGGCATTATGCGCCTGGCCAAGATCTATGGCCCCAAGCGGCTCGAAGCCGCCTGCGGGAGAGCTAGTGCAGTGGTTGGAGTGCTGGCTTATCTGTCGCCTTCCGATCTGTACGCATTTAATTCAGAGCGGGGTCGGGACGGGCACTATGGCCTTGTCCGTGCTACTGCGCGGGGCTGTCGGCGCGCTTGTGCTTTCGATATTCTATCCGGTAAGCCCGATGAGCAAACGATCGGCCTGAGGCCTATATTTGCGGGATGAAAGCAATTGCCATATTTTTCTTTTCGGGCCTGGTGCTGGCCGCGGCGATAACGGTGCGCGCACAAAAGCCGGCGGACCATCGGGCGGGTTATTCCAACGCTCATTACAATGGTCAATCCAACGCTAATTCAACCCACCATTCCAAGCAAGAGGTCGATTATGTCAATACGATCATCGGGACTCCGTTCGCGGGGTTTGCTGAGGGGCTCGAGGGCGGGGGGACGTTGCCGGCGGTGGGTTTGCCATACGCCATGACGAATTTTCTGGCGCAGACGGGGGAGAATAAGATGGGACGCACTTCGTATGTTTATGAGGATACGAAGATCATGGGTTTCCTGGCTTCGCATCAGCCGACGGTATGGATGGGAGACTATGGTTATGTTTCGGTGATGCCACAGGTGGGGGCTTTGCGGGTTCTGCCGAAGGAACGGGCGCTGGCGTTCAATCATGCCGATGAGGTAGCAAAGCCTTATTATTATTCCGTCGGGATGGATGCCGGCGGGGGACAGAAGATAAAGGGCGAGATCGCGGCGGCTTCGAGGGCAGGGATGTTCAGGTTCACTTTTCCCGCCAGTGAGGATGCGCGTCTGATCATACAGGGGATCAATCTGAATCCTGAACTGACGGATCCTTCCAATGACTATACCGAACGGATTCGCAGTATCAAAGGGTATATACATATCGATGCCGCGCGAAAGGAAATTACGGGATATAACCCTGATCGGGAATCGGCTCAGTTGGGACCGGCCCTGCCGAATTTCAAGGGATATTTTATTATACAGATCGATAAACCCATCTCTTCTTTCGGGACCTGGGACAATGCGACAGTCAGTGCCGGCAGCGCCGATCAATATGGAACGAGGGGCGGGGCTTATATAGGATTCAAGACAAAGGCCGGAGAGATCGTCAGGGTTCGGATCGCCTCATCGTTCATTAGCCTGGAGCAAGCGCGCGTCAATCTCGAAAAGGAAGTTCAGGACTGGGATTTCGATGCGTTAACCATCAGGACACGCAACGTCTGGCAGGAAGGATTGAGTCGTATTAAGATCGACGGCGCAACCGGTGATAGAAAGGCTATCTTCTATACCGAGATGTTTCACACAATGCAGTTCCCGCGAGAGTTTTCGGAGTATGGAAGATATTACAGCGCTTTTGACGACAAGATACACGAAGGGGTTTCTTA
>JAFDYE010000337.1 GCA_018267585.1 Bacteroidota bacterium | reverse complement strand
GGCAGGAGCCCGCAGATCATGGAGGATCAGGTGACCTATCCGCTGGTCAGCAACCTGCAGGGTATCCCCAAAGTAAAGAACATCCGCGGCACGTCGATGTTCGGCATGAGCTTCGTGTATATCATCTTCGACGATAACGCCGACATATACTGGGCGCGCAGCCGGGTGCTGGAGCGCCTGAGCTATGCACAGCGGCTGCTGCCGCCGGACGTGGTCCCGACGCTGGGACCCGACGGGACGGGCGTAGGACATGTCTTCTGGTACACGCTGGATGCGAAAAGCATGGACCTGGGCAACCAACGGGCTTTGCAGGACTGGTACATCAAGCTGGCGTTGCAGACTGTGCCGGGCGTGGCGGAGGTGGCCTCATTCGGCGGATTTGAAAAGCAATACCAGGTCGTGGTGGATCCGGTAAAGCTGCAATATTACCAGCTGTCGATGACAGACGTCGCTAAGGCAGTGAAGGCGAACAACAACGACGTCGGCGGCCGCAAATTCGATATGGGTGATATGTCGTATATTATCCGTGGACTTGGCTACCTAACGAATAAAGAGGACCTGGAGAATATAGCAGTAGGCAACAACAAAGGAGTTCCTATACGGGTAAGGGACATCGGTTCCGTACAAATGGGCGGTGACCTTCGGCTGGGTGTATTTGACCACAACGGCCAGGGGGAAGCAGTAGGCGGCATCGTGGTCATGCGCTATGGGGAGAATGCGGTCAAAGTGATCGACGCGGTCAAAGCAAAAATGGCCGATCTTCAGAAAGGCCTGCCGGCCGGCGTGAAGTTCAACATTGCATACGACCGAAGCTCGCTGATCAGCGCGGCGATCGATACGGTGAAAGGCAAGCTGGTCGAGGAAATGATCATCGTGTCGCTGATCGTGCTGCTGTTCCTGCTGGACTGGCACAGCGCGCTGAGCATCATCATACAGATCCCGATAACCGTCGCCACTAGCTTTATACTCCTGAATGCATTCGGACTCTCCTCGAACATCATGTCCCTGACCGGGATCGCGCTGGCCATCGGGGTGATCGTGGACAATGGCATCATCATGTCCGAAAATGCCTACCGGCACCTCGCGGAAGAACAGCACCGCCTCCCCGCCGGCGCCAGGCTCCCCGGGGAGACGAGGATCGATATTATCAGACGGGCCTGTATCCAGGTGTCCCGCGGGGTCTTCTTTTCTACCGTGATCATCATCGCGTCGTTCCTGCCGGTGTTCCTGCTGACAGGCCAGGAAGGTAAGCTGTTCCATCCGCTGGCGTACACGAAAACATTTATCCTGATCGTAGACGCGATCCTGGTGGTGACCCTGGCGCCGGTACTGATCTCCCTTTTTATGCGGGGACGTTTCAGGCGCGAGGACGGTAACCCGGTGAACCGGTTCCTGGAAAAGGTGTACGAAAAGCTGATCCGGGTTTGTATGCGGGGCCGATGGGTGACCATCGGGGTCAACGTGGCGGCGCTGGCGGTCTGTGTACCGTTGGTGATGAGCCTGGGACGCGAGTTCATGCCACCGCTGGACGAAGGCACGATCCTGTTCATGCCCGTAACCCTGCCTGACGTATCGAACGCGGAGGTCAAACGCCTGCTGCAGGTCCAGGACAGGATCATCGCTTCCGAGCCGGAGGTCGCCGGCGTGCTGGGCAAGGCCGGCCGGGCGAACACAGCGACCGACAATTCTCCGATCAGCATGGTCGAGACGATCGTCCTGCTCAAGCCAAAGACCCAGTGGCGTTCCGGGGTCACCAAGGACAGCATCATCCGGGAATTGAACAGCAGGCTCCAGATACCCGGCGTGACCAACGGCTGGACACAGCCGATAATCAACCGGATCAACATGCTCTCGACCGGCATCCGGACGGACGTAGGGGTAAAGGTCTACGGACAGAACCTGGACTCGATCAACATGCTGGCGCAGAAGATCAGGACGGCCCTGACGGATATCCCGGGGGTGAAGGACCTGTATGTCGACCCGATCACCGGCGGGAAATACCTGGACATCGCCGTCAGACGCGATGAGCTGGGCAGATATGGCCTGAGCGTGGATGACGTGAACAGCGTGGTAGAGACAGCGTTGGGCGGAATGCGACTGACGACGACGGTGGAGGGACGCGAGCGCTTTTCGGTCAACGCACGCTTTGGCCAGGATTTCCGCGACGACCTGACGGCGCTGCGACGGCTGCAGGTGCCAACGGCCGCCATGGGCCCCATCCCGCTGGATGCGGTGGCCGATATCCGGCTCACAGAAGGGCCGCCCATGATCACGTCAGAGAACGCGGCCCTGCGCGGAACTGTGCTGTTCAACGTACGCGACCGCGACCTGGGTAGCACCGTGCAGGACGCGCAGGAAAGACTAAAAAAGGCGCTGACGGCCCTGCCGAAGGGATACTATATCGAATGGAGCGGACAGTACGAGAACCTCATCCGCAGCCAGCGGACGCTGACGCTGATACTGCCGGTGGTGCTGCTGATCATCTTCGGGGCGATGTATTTTGCCTTCCGCTCGGCGCGCGAGGCGTTCTTTAGCCTGATCTCGATCCCGTTTGCGCTCATCGGCGGGGCGCTGATGATCTATTTCTGGCACGTCAATCTCTCGGTAGCCGTAGCGGTGGGATTTATCGCACTGTTTGGCCTCGCAGTGGAGACGGGCATCGTGATGGTGATCTACCTCAACGATGCGATGGCGCAGCTGGTAGCCTCCAGGGGCAATTCACGGGAATCGATCACGAGGGCCGACCTCCGGGAGGCGGTCATCCGCGGAGCGGCCCGACGGCTCAGACCCAAGTTGATGACGGTATCCGTCTCGCTCTTCGCGCTGATCCCCATCCTCTGGAGCACCGGCGTAGGCAGCGACGTGATGAAGCCGATCGTGCTGCCGATGATCGGCGGAGTGCTGACCTCGGCGACGCATATCCTGCTGGTGACACCCCTGATATTTTTGATGACAAAAGAATTCGAATTAAAGAAGTACGGACACATCGAAGTGCTGGACGCAAAACACTAATATGATGCAGAAAATAATGGCAATTGTGCTGCTGATGACTACGGTTGACGTGCAGGCGCAAACGACAATGGGGCTGGACAGCATCTTCGCGGTCATCGCCCGCAGCCACCCGGCCCTGCGGTCTTCCGACGCGGCGGCGCGAAGCCTGGACGAGGCGGCAAAAGGGGCCACCAGCTGGGAGGCGCCCACCCTTGGCACGGGCCTGTGGATGACGCCCTATGATCCCTCTCTCTGGAAAAGACAGGCGAATGGCTCGCCGGGGGCGGGGCAGTATATGATCTCGGCGGAGCAGATGATCCCCAACCGTCGAAGCCAGCTGGCCGAAGGGAAATACCTCGGCGGCCTGTCGGCGGTGGAGAGGGAAAAGAAGGGTGCGGCCGTCAACGAGCTGTATGCCGCCGCCGGACGGGCTTATTTCGAATGGGTCATCGCCAGCCGCCGGGAGAGCGTCCTGGAGGAAGACGGCAGGCTGCTGGATTTTATGATCAAAGACGCTGAGCTGAAATTCAAGAACAACCTCGGGAAATTGGGGGCCTATTATAAGGCGAAGGCGGCCTTGGGGGACCTGGAAAACCGGCGGCTCGTGCTGAGCAACGAGATCGACCAGCAGCGCATCGTGCTCAACACACTCATGAATCGCGACAGAACAATAGCGTTCGACATCGATACTACCTACCAGCTGATGGAAGTGGCAGGCATCGGCGCGGATACGGCGGGACTGCTGGACTCACGCAGCGACATCAGGGCGGTCACCCAGCAGATACGCGTCGCAAGCCTGGAACAAGAGGCCCTCCGGTCTCAGCTGAAGCCGCAGTTCGGGATACAGTACGACCATATGTTCGGTTTTGGGGGATCACCGATGGCGTATACACTGATGGCGACCGTGCGGCTGCCGATGGCGGCCTGGTCCTCCCGGGGCACAAAGGCAAAGGTGGAGAGCCTCAAATGGCAGGCGCTATCGCTGGAAGCCGACCGGGACGCGATGGTCAACGAAGCGACGGGTGCGGCCTTCGGTCTCAAACGGGCGATCCTCTCGAAACAAGACCAGGTGAGCGTGCTGGGAGAAAAGGTGCTGCCGGCACTTCAAAAGAATTTTCAGACGGTCCAGCTCGCATATGAGCAGAATACGGAGGAGCTATTTACCCTTTACGACGCCTGGCAGACGCTGGACAATACCCGGATGGAATACTGGGATGCGATGGAGAATTTGCTGCTGATGCAGGTTGAACTAAAAAGGGTATTGGAAATAAAATAGACGATCATGAAAAAGATTGGCTCATACGGTTTTATTCTATTGCTTGCTTCGACCGGCCTGCTCACGCTGCCGGGCTGTGTGGGCGGGTCAGGCGAACATTCCGGAAAGGATACGGGCATGCAGGGTATGTCCGGCATGGATATGCCCTCCACGACAGCCGCCAAGGGGCATAAAGTGACGGACATCGCGCTCGACCAGCTGCTGCGGCCAACCGACAGATTTGTGCTGTCTTCCATCCCCGTAACGACGATGCGATCCGATACGGTTCAGCCTCAGCTGGCGGTGCTTGGAACGATCAGCTACGACACAAGGCTGACGAACACGATCTCGGCCAGGGTGTCCGGAAGGATCGAACGGCTTTATATCCGCTACCGATACCAGCACGTCCACAAAGGCGACCGGATACTGGATATCTACAGCCCCGAACTGCAGACAGGTGAACAGGAATATCTCTACCTCCTGAAGAATGACCCCGGGAACACGGTCCTGATCAATGCGGCCCGGCAGCGGCTCCTGCTGCTGGGTGTCGGCGGGCGCCAGCTGGACGAGGTAGCCCGTACCGGAAAGGCGCTGCCGGTACTGACGGTATACAGCGCTTATACAGGACATATTCATGACGCCGGCACGATGCCGGTAGGAGACAGGGGAATGGGCGCGACCGAGGCGACCACCGCGCTTCCGATAAAAGAAGGCATGTATGTTGAAAAGGGCCAGCCCGTCTTCCAGGTCTTCAATATGGATCATAGCTGGGCGGTGCTGAACCTCTTTCCCGGCCAGGAGGGTCTGGTCCGCCGCGGCGATCCGGTAGAGATCGTGCCGGAAACGGCGCCCGACAAGGCGTTCAATGGCCGCATCGACCTGGTGGAACCTTTTTACAGGCAAGGCCTGCGCTCGGCAACCGTGCGGGTCTATTTTGACAACGGCATGCGGGAGCTACCCATTGGCAGTGCAGTCAAAGCGACGATACGGCCGGCGCCGCAGAAAGGCAGCTGGCTTTCCCGGGATGCGGTCCTGTCCCTCGGGACCAGGCAGGTGGTATTCCTGCGGACCGACGGAGGCTTCCGGGCGCACGCCGTGACGACGGGTATGACCGAAGGGCAACGGGTGCGGATCCTTTCAGGGCTCAGCGCGGGAGATTCGGTGGCGGCCAATGCACAGTTCCTGGTGGACAGCGAAGATTTTATAAAAGCAAACGATTAAAGACATGCGATATTTATTGATCTTGTTGATGGCCCTTGGCCTTGGCGCCTGCGGAGGGAAGAAGGCATCGCCCGCGACCACGGATACAAGCGCAAC
The DNA here is from genome assembly GCA_018267585.1 of Bacteroidota bacterium. GTDB lineage: Bacteria > Bacteroidota > Bacteroidia > Chitinophagales > Chitinophagaceae > Puia. Next base: position 7,023 of record JAFDYE010000337.1, on the reverse strand, counting down.
AACTGCGGCTCCGCATTCCGACCTGGTTTACACCTGCTCGATGCACCCGCAGGTCAAGCTGGACCATCCCGGTCAATGCCCCATTTGCGGCATGCAACTGATCGCAGAAAAGAAAGGGATCGTCGACGCGGACGGTACGGTGGTCCTGAGCGACCAGCAGGTACAGCTGGGCGGCATCCGGCTGGATACGGTGGGCGCATCGGTGCTGGGAGACCGGATGCTGCTTGCCGCCACGGTCTCGACCGATGAGACCCGCAGCAGCACGGTCAGCGGACGCATCACCGGGCGGATCGAGAAGCTGTATTTCAAGGAGACGGGCGCGTATATACGGAAAGGTGACAAGCTCTACGACCTCTATAGCGAAGAGCTGAACAATGCCAAACAGGAATATCTTTTGGCGCAGGACAGGGTCGAGACCCTGAAAGGCGGCCTGGTCGATCTCCGGCAGCTCGCTGAAGCCGCGCGAAATAAATTGCTGCTATGGGGCATGAGCGAGGCGCAGGTCGCCGAGCTGGCCAGGACCCGCCAGGCGGCAACGACGACCTCCTTTTACAGTCCTGCCAGCGGTTATGTATCCGCGATAGAAAGCCACGAGGGGGACTATCTGTCTGCGGGGACGGTCGTGGTGCGCCTGGCAGATATTTCTTCGGTCTGGGTCGAGGCCCAGGTCTATACGTCACAACTGCCGGACCTTGACCGGAGGGGCTCGGTGACGATCCGATGCCCCGACCTGCCGGGAAAGGAATTCACCGGGAAGATCAGCCTGGTCAATCCTGAACTGGACCCGGACCAGCGGATCAATCTCGTGCGCATTACACTGGAGAATCCCGCCGGGCTGCTAAAGCCCGGAATGGCGGCGGCTGTGACCATCACCGGCGGGGCGCGGAATTCGCTGACGCTGCCTGAGTCGGCGGTTCTGCGGCTGCCCACGGGCAATATGGTCTGGGTTCAGGCGGGGCACAATAGTTTCCGGCCGGTCATGGTGCAGACGGGTCAGGAGGGTGGCGGCCGCATCGAGATACGCGCGGGTCTGCAACAGGGGGATGTCATCGTGTCGGAAGGCGCCTACCTGGTGAACAGCGAATACTCCTTCAAGCACGGATCGGACGCCATGGCGGGTATGAAAATGTAAAACCACACAACTATGGAACATACGATGAACCACGGCCAGATGGAAATGGACCACCAGGGACATGGGGCTCACACCGGGCACGACCACCACGCCATGATGATTGCCGACCTTCGCAAACGTTTTTGGGTGGTACTGGCGCTGACCGTGCCGTTGATGGCCCTGTCGCCGATGATTCAGCACTGGATGGGCATACGGCTGGACTTTCCGGGCGCCGGCTATGTGCTGACGGGACTGGCAACGCTGGTCTTTTGGTATGGCGGCTGGCCATTCCTGAAAGGCTGGTACGAGGAAATGAAAGCCTGGGATCCCGGCATGATGACCCTGATCGGCTTTGCGATCACGGTTGCCTACGGCTATAGCGTGGCGACGGTGCTGGGGCTAAAGGGTATGGATTTCTTCTGGGAGCTCGCAACGCTCATCCTCGTGATGCTGCTGGGACACTGGATCGAGATGCGGTCGGTGGCTGCGGCGTCCAGAGAACTGGAATTGCTGGTCAGGCTGATGCCCGACGAGGCGCATCTTGTCCACGGCGAACATATCATGGACGTCAGGACGGCCGATCTCAAGCAAGGGGACGTCGTGTTGATCAAGCCGGGGGAGAAGATTGCGGCGGACGGCGTTGTTGTGCAGGGAGACAGCTATGTCGACGAGAGCCTGCTCACGGGAGAATCGCGTCCCGTAGACAAGAAAAAGGGCGATAAGGTGATCGCAGCGTCTCTGAACGGCAACGGAGCCCTGCGCGTGGAAGTGTCGCACGCAGCAAAGGATTCGTATCTGTCCCAGGTCGTGCGCCTCGTGGAGGAAGCGCAGCGGACGAGGTCGAAGACCCAGTTGCTGGCGGATAAGGCGGCCCGCTGGCTCACGCTGATCGCGATCGTCGCCGGACTGGCAACCTTTCTGGCGTGGTTCCTGTCAGGCAGCGGACCCGCCTTTGCCATCGAGCGGATGGTGACGGTGATCGTTATCTGCTGCCCGCACGCGCTTGGCCTTGCTGTTCCGCTGGTAGTGGCCCGCTCGACGGCCCTCTCGGCGCGCAACGGCCTGCTCATCCGAAATCGCACGGCGTTCGAGAATGCGCGGAAGATCACGACGATCGTCTTTGACAAGACGGGAACGCTGACAATAGGAAAGTTCGAGGTGGTAAGGACGCTGGTTTGGGCGCAGGGGACTTCAGAGCAGGAATTGCTGCGGCTGGCAGCGGGCCTGGAGCAAAGCTCGGAGCATCCGATAGCCACGGGTATCCTACGCAAGGCGGCGGCGCTGGGAGTGACCCCGCCAGCAGTAGAAGACTTTAAGGCGCTGACTGGTCAGGGTGTGGAGGGTCGCATCGACGGCCGGACGGTGAGGGTGGTCGGACCGGGCTATCTCACGCAGCGCGGCATCCCACTACCCGCGAATTTTGCCGCGACAGCAGGAGAGACGGGCGTCTTCGTATTGGAGGACGACACACCGGCGGGCTATATCGCGCTGGCGGACCAGCTGCGCCCCGAGTCCGGGGAGGCGATCAGTACCTTGCACGACAACGGCATCAAATGCGTGCTGCTCACGGGCGACAACGAGGCAGTGGCGGCAGATGTGAGCAAGGCGCTGGGGATGGACGGCTACTTTGCCGGCGTGCTCCCGCACGAGAAACAGGAGAAGATAAAAGAGCTCCAGGGAAAAGATCAATTTGTGGCGATGACCGGAGACGGCGTCAACGACGCCCCGGCCCTGGCGCAGGCCGATATCGGGATCGCGGTCGGCTCCGGTTCGGACATCGCGGCGGAGACCGCCGGCATCGTCCTGGTGAACAGCAATCCGTTGGACGTAGTGCGACTGATCCTTTTCGGCAAGGCGACCTACCGGAAGATGGTGCAGAACCTCGTCTGGGCGACCGGTTACAACGCCGTGGCGATGCCACTGGCCGCCGGAGTCTTATATCGCGCCGGCATACTGCTAAGCCCTGCCGCCGGCGCAGCGCTGATGAGCGTCAGTACCGTGGTCGTGGCCGTCAACGCCGGATTGCTGAATGTCAAAAAGCCTGCTGTTTAGTACCGGGACCATTGCGCAACTTGAGATAATTAATGGCAATTAATGTAAAAGGATATTGATAGACTCCTGTCTATCTTGGTGACCGTTACTACTCCTGACCGGCCTTCTCCCAACAAGAAATATTGTCATGCTGTTCAATTCAATAGAATATCTATTGTTTTTACCTGTTGTATTTTTCTTGTACTGGCTTGTCTTCAACAGGTCGCTACGGCAACAAAACCTGTTGCTTCTCGTCGCCAGCTACTTCTTCTATGGTTGGTGGAGCTACTCCTTCCTTGGTCTTCTCGCGCTGAGCACTTTGCTTGATTTTATATACGGGTTTCAAGTGGCATCGCCCAACCGGAAAAAGGCACGTATATTCCTGTGGTTAAGCATCGTCAACAATCTCGGTATCCTGGGAACCTTTAAATACTACAATTTTTTTGCCGGGCAATTCAAGGCCGTGCTCGGCGTTCTTGGTCTTCAGGCCGACCCGATCGTATTGAATGTCGCACTTCCGGTAGGCATCTCCTTCTATACTTTTCATGGCATGTCCTATGTGTTCGACATCTACAAGGGAAAACAAAAGCCGGTGTCTGACCCCGTGGAATACGCGGTGTTCGTCGCCTTCTTCCCTCTGCTGGTAGCCGGCCCGATCGAAAGAGCGCACCATCTGCTGCCGCAGGTGCGATCCCGGCGCATATTCGACTATCGTCAGGCTGCTCAGGGAGGGCGGCTGATCTTATGGGGAATGTTCAAAAAAGTCGTCGTCGCAGACAGCCTCGCCAAAACGGTCGATACGATGTTCTCTCATTATCAGCACTTCAACGCTTTTGCGCTGATCGTCGGCGCTATAAGCTTTTCTTTTCAGATATACGGGGACTTCAGCGGATACTCGGATATCGCAATCGGCTCGGCCAAGCTGCTGGGATTCGAACTGCTGAGCAATTTCAAATTCCCGTATTTCTCCCGCGACATCGCGGAATTCTGGCGTAGATGGCATATTTCGCTAACGTCCTGGTTCAGGGATTATCTGTATATACCACTGGGAGGTTCGAGACAAGGCAATGCCAGGGCAGTCCGCAATACCATGATCATCTTTCTGGTCAGCGGCTTCTGGCATGGAGCCAGCTGGACCTTTTTGGCCTGGGGACTCGTGCATGCGCTCGCGTTCCTGCCCCTGCTGCTGTGGAGCCGCAACCGGCAAAATGTAGACAATATGGTTGCACAGGAACGAAGGCTTCCTACTTTATCAGAGATGTGGAAAATGGCATCGACTTTCGCTTTTGTGACAATTGCATGGATATTTTTCCGAGCGGACAAAATAAGCGATGCCCTGGGCTATATCGGGCATATGGGCAAAAGTATCGCGGCCAGTCCGGGACAATTCCTGACACTGCCCGCCGGAAAGTCCTCCCTTGCATACATCCTCCCGCTCGTGCTGGGTGACTGGTGGTTGCGGAAGGATGAAAGAAACCTCACGATAGTCAGTCAACCTCTCATCCGGAGATTTGTATTCTGGGTTGCAATAATTGCCATTGCGACAAAGTACAATGCCAACCGGAGCTTTATTTATTTCCAGTTCTAATCTTTGCATATGAAGAAATTCCTTCGCCAAACCACCAGTATCCTTGGTCCCGTTGTTCTGCTGATGGCAGGAGGGATCTTCCTGCCCAGCACGCCGCACGCCGGCAAATCGCTGCTTTTCGGCAGCCTTGCAAAAGACTCTCTGTTAAGATATGTGGATTCACCCCGTATCATCCTGGTCGGCGGATCCAATCTTTCATTCGGCATCGACTCCAGGATGATCAGGGACTCGCTGCGCCTAAACCCCATTAATACCGGCATTACCGCCTCCCTTGGTCTGAAATTTATGCTGGACAACACGCTCGGGTACGTAAAAAAAGGAGACATCATCGTCCTGGTGCCCGAATATCCGCTGTTGACAGAAGACTACAATTACGGCTCTGAAGAGCTGTTGAGGACGATCTTGGAAGTAAACCCTGGCAAGTGGCAATTGCTGAATATGGCCCAGGCATTGAGGCTTCTGCCTTTTCTCCCCAAATACGCCCTGTCCAAATATGTACCCACGGAATACCTGCGATCGCGCGAGGATCCGGTTTATGGGATCCACTCCTTTAACAGCTATGGCGACACGTATACTCACTGGAACCTCCCGCGGAGGCTGGTACGGGCAGAAAAAAAGACGGACTCTGGGATCAACGATGCTGCCATCGACGGGATCGTAAGATTCCGGGACAGCGTAGAAAGAAGGAAGGCGATCTTCCTGATATCTTATTGTTGCCTTCAGGATATCTCCTACCACCGGATGGAACCGCTGATAAAAAAAATTGAAAAGGTATACCTCGACAAAGGTTTTCACGTATTGGGGTCACCCGAAAGATATATGATGCCCGATTCGCTGACCTTTAATACGCCTTACCATCTCAACAAGAGCGGGGCAGACTATCGCACCGCCTTGCTGATCAATGACGTGAGGCGATGGATGCTGGCAATGGGTCCCGGGAGGTCTTTGTTGGCCTACCGGGAGTAACACCGGGCGTTACAATTTTATTTTGATACCGCCATTGACGACGATGCCGTCGAGGGGAGCATATATATCCCTGAAAACCGGATGAGTGACCGAACCCGTATAGATGCTGTCAAACCGGGTCTGGCGGGTATCGGTGAAATTCTCGAAGTTGACGAAAAGGGAAAAATGCTCCCATAGCCGCTCGCCCATCAGGCCAAACGTCCAGTAGGGCCTGCCCTGCGTGCCGTCCGTGAGGTCCTGCCTGCCATAGTAGTAGGCTTCGAACCCGACCTTAAACCTGTCTTCTTTTTCATACATAAGGATATTGTTGAGCCGGTTGCGTGCGGTCAGGGGGTTCTCTCTTAGGGTTCCGCCTTCTTTCAGGTGGGCGTCCGTGAAGGTATATCCGATATACCACCTGAAATCATCGTAGCTGAGCTTGATATTGGTTTCAAAGCCCTTGCTGTCGATATAGCCGGCAGAATTGACGAGATGGTATCGGACAGGACCGTCGCTCTGCAACTCAAGGGGGTGATTGATGCGGGTAAAGAAGAACAGCTGGTTGAAATTGATATTTGCATTATCGGATATACGCCACCGGTAGTTGAAGTCGAGATTGACGCCATAGGAGCGTTCGAGTCGGTTGCTGTCCGGGCTGACCGGCAGGACGTTTTGGAACTGTATCCGCTCGGTCTCTTCTGTAAATATAGTAGGCGTCTTATAGCCGAGGCCGCCACCCAACCGGGATGTAAGATCCGGGGCCAACTGGAACAGCGCACTGACGCGTGGCAGGATCGACCAGCCATAGTCGGCGACGTAGTCACCGCGCAAGCCTGCCTCGGTCTGCAGCCAGGAGGCCGCTTTCCAGGTATTTTGCAGAAATACGCCGGTGGCAGTTTGAGTATAGCTGCGGCTGGTCGAACTATCCCCCGGGTGCTCGCGGAAGGCATCGGTATAGCCGTTCAAGCCGGCGATCCAATCCGACTTGTCGTTCTTATAGTGCCAGGCGGCTTCGCTGTAGGTGGACGACTGGCTCCCGTCGAAGACATAGCCGGGAATCGTAATGGTACGGTCAAAATGATTGAAGGCGTTTTTTATCGTGAGACTGGTGTGGTCGTTGATGCGGTGATCGAGGCTAAGCTGTGTGGATATTCGGCTGCTTTTGTTGCGCTCGTAATAGCTGTGGGTGCTGTCACCTTTGCCATCGAGAAATTGTATATCACCGCCCAGTCGGTTTTCCCAGGTAGCGCTGACCCCGGCGATCAGCCGGGTATTCTTGCTGAGATCCATGAACAGGCGGGGCTCGATCATGTTGCGCTGGGTGCGGGGAATGGCGGTGAAGATGGTG
>JAFDYE010000336.1 GCA_018267585.1 Bacteroidota bacterium | reverse complement strand
ATGACGGATGAGCCAGACTTTCATAAATTTGTATCACCTTAAAATTGCCTCTTCAATAGCATAAAGTAATGGAAAGCCAAAAAAAGATCCTGCTTGTGGACGATGATCCGGACCATTTGTTGATTTGCAATATTCTTTTCAGAAGGAGGGGCTATGATGTTATGCCGCTGCTTGGCTGTAATCCTTTAAAGACGCTGACCGATGCGATCGATAGTTTTAAGCCGGGTCTGATCTTTATGGATCATTTTATGCCTGGCGTGACCGGTTATGATGCGATAAGAATGCTGAAGGCGCATCCTGTCTATAGCAAGATACCGGTGATCTATTTCAGCGTACACGGCGATCTGGAGAAAATGGCCCGGGAGGCGGGTGCGGATGGGTATTTTCAGAAGCCCTTCCAGGCGGGTGATCTGTACTCCATTGTTGACAGGTTTGTCGCCTGAGTAGAAAAGGCCCACCCGTCGCGATGTTATGCGGGTGGGCCGTGGATAATGCAATTCCCGGCTATGCCGGCTGCTTCTTTCTCTTTTCGCTGCTGGCGGTCAGCAGGGCTTTGGCCGGTTCTGGCGTGATGATCACTTTAATGGCCTTTTGTTCCTGCGCGTTCCCGAATACATTGTAGGCTTCCAGTATATCATCGAGCGTGAAGTGGTGAGTGATCAGCTGTTGCGGCTGAAGCTTGCCGCTGACGACGTTCTTCATCAGCATAGGCGTAGTGAAGGTGCTGACGAGGCCCGTAGTGAGGGTTATGTTTTGTATCCATAGGCGGTCGAGCTGGAGGTCGACGCTATGGCCGTGCACGCCGACTACGGCTATATGGCCGGTGGGCCGTACGATGCCCTGGCAAATGTTAAAAGTGGCGGGAGCTCCTACCGCCTCGATGGCGACGTCTACGCCGTCTTTTGTCTCTGCCATTATTCTTTTGACCGGATCTTCTTTTTGCGAGTTGATCGTGTCCGTGGCGCCGAATTTTTTGGCGATTGCGAGGCGATTGTCGTCGAGGTCGATCATGTAGATGCGTGCCGGCGAATAGAATTGTGCGGTCAGCAGAGCGGACATGCCGATGGGGCCGGATCCGACAATGGCGATGGTGTCCCCCGGTCTGACGTGTCCGTTGAGTCCGCCGATCTCGTAGCCGGTCGGGAGAATGTCGCTGAGCATTACGAGGGCCTCTTCGTCGACGTTGGCAGGAATGTGGTGGAGGCTGTTGTCGGCGTGGGGAATGCGGACATATTCTGCCTGCGTACCGTTGATCAGGTGTCCCAGGATCCATCCGCCGTCTTCGCAGTGGGCATAGATGCCTTTTTTGCAGTATTCGCAACTCCCGTCCGAGGTGATACAGGAGATCAGCACGTGGTCGCCTTTTTTAAAGTTTCGGACCGAGGCTCCCACTTCTTCGACTACTCCTACGCCTTCGTGGCCGAGTGTCGTCCCCGGTTGTACGTCGGGTACTTTCCCTTTGATGATGCCGAGGTCTGTGCCGCAAATGGTTGTCCTGGTTACCCGGATCAGCGCGTCTGTTGGCTTTGTGATCCGGGGCGCCGGGACTTCTTTCAGTTCGATCTTTCCCGGTCCGCCGTAGACGAGTGCCTTCATTGTTGGTGTCATATAATTTGATTTAAGCGTGATAAAAAGGACCGTTAAGTTAGGGCAGTCGTCCGTGCGGATCATTGATCAGGATCAGGGGTTCCTGTGATGGTCATCATTTATTCGTTGGCCTGGCCTGGCTAATTTGTAAAAAAGATATCCGATGTTCCAGGACAGAAGTGAAGCCGGCCGTGAGTTGGCGGTAAAACTGAGGAAATATTCCGGTGTGGCTGGTGTGATTCTGGCCGTACCGAGGGGCGGTGTGCCTGTTGCCTATGAAGTGGCGAAGGAGACGGGGATGCCGCTGGACCTTTTGTTCACAAAGAAGATCGGACACCCGCAGAACCGGGAATATGCGATCGGGGCTGTGAGCCTCACTGATGCTTATGTCCTGCCCAACGCGGGGATATCGGCCGGGTATATCAAGGCGGAAACAGAGCGGATCAGGGCCCGGCTGGGAGAGATGCAGGTGAAATTCAACGGCACGGAGCATCTGCAAAGTCTGAAAGATAAGGTTGTGATCATCGTGGATGACGGTATTGCGACGGGTAACACCCTGTTGATTTCGCTGAACATGATCCGGAAAGAAGGGCCTTCCAGGATCGTGGTCGCTGTTCCCGTTGCTGCGCGCTCAGCGGCGGTGAAGCTTGGGAAAGCCGTGGACGAAATGGTATGCGTGCTGATCCCGGAGCGATTTGAGGGTGTGGGCGGGTTCTATGAAGATTTTCACCAGGTCACAGACGAAGAAGTAGCCTATTATCTTGATAAATTAAGGAAGTCTGTCGCGGTGATGAATGAAACTAAAAATACAAGGTTATGAATGGTGCTGTAAAGTTGATAAGCGTCCGGGGGATCCGTGTCTGGGTGCACTGGACCTTTTTGCTGCTGGTCGCCTGGGTGGTTCTGGCGAATGTGGAAGAGGGTACGAATGGCGGCCGGCTGGCCTGGTCGGTGGCGTTCATCCTTGCCGTTTTCGGGTGTGTGGCGCTGCACGAGCTCGGGCATGCGACCGTTGCCGGATATTTCGGCATCCGTGCGAGGAATATCCTGCTGCTGCCCATCGGGGGAACGGCGAGTATCGAAAAATTCCCGGACAATCCGAGGCAGGAGCT
>JAFDYE010000335.1 GCA_018267585.1 Bacteroidota bacterium | reverse complement strand
GTCATATTCACGTCCATCAAAAATCCCGTGCACCGTCCCTTGATCGTAACGGCGTCCCCTACCTTGGGCTCCCTATCGGACTGTACGCTGCCGGGAAACAGCTGACAATTGATCCCTCCTCCCCCCGGCTGCGTCGAGAGTATCCATATCTCGGCGTTTCCCGAATGCTGCACCTCGGACAGTTTGCCCGACACCTCGATCACTTTCCCCATATATTTCTGATCGGCCGCACGCTCGTCCTGCTGATATTGATGGTACAGCGTATCGGCATCGATGGACACCGCAGCCGGCTCTCCCGCCGCTGACTCATGCGGCTTCTGATAAAGATGCCAGGCGTAGGCCGCACCCAGGATCACAAGCAAAAGGATCCCTACCCACAGAATGGTTCTTTTCTTAAGCATAATTTTGACCGTTAAAATTTTAGCTAACTCACACCTGCCACGGCTGGCTACGCCCTCAACAGTCGTCGCGCACCGCGATCATCGCGATATCCCATCTACCACAATCTCCGCGTGATCCCAATATTAATACCACTACTTAAAATATTGAGCTTGCCGGTACCCAACCCGGACATCGGTATCCGTAGATAGGGTTCTATTCGCAGATTGCCGATATTCCCGATGCGGTGCTCATACCCGGCACTTAGATTTATTATAGAAAACCAATAATTGGATGGCTTCTTCACGTCCAGGTTTGAAGTACCGGATCCGCTCCCCCATGGCGTGTAATAATTATATTGATAGTTATAATTCTCGCTCGTCATAAAATAGGTCGACAGTCCCCCGGTCGCGAACCAGCTTGTCTTGTCGGTCTGACTGAAATTGTACCGGACATTGATGGGTATCTCCCACATGTAGCAGGTCCCATCCATATTTGTCGGCTCCCAATTTGGCCTTATGCTGGACAAACCCTTCTTATCAAAATATTCGGCGCTCGTATAATATTTCTTCCTGTCTACACTCACGCCCGTCTCCACTGCCCACTTCTTATTGAATTGATATCCCAGCAACAGGCTGAACGTCGTACCTACCCCATCCACATGCTGGAACTTCACCGTACTAAAATCCGGCGCCGCCATCAGCCCCGCATATACGAACGAATTTTTCTTCCTTTGGGATGCCTTGGGCTTTGCTTTACTGCTGTCTTTTGCCACCACCGGCGCCTCGACATTCACGCTTAGCCGATAGTCTCCCCTCATCCCAACGCGATTCACCGGATAACCCGCCACACGTCCGGCGGGAACACCTGCACCACCACCTGCGTTTCCTGCACCACCCGTTATATTACTTACTGCATCAAAATTATTATCACCCATGTCATCCGTTCCGTTCCCGGCAGGCCTTGCATTTCTCTTTCTCTTCCCATTCACCACCACATCATCCGGATCGCTCATTTTCCCGTCCCCCGCCATTGACCGGCCACTTACAATATTTCCTCTCCTCACGCCCCGGCCGCCTGCGACATCTCCCCTTCCCCCCGAATGCACCCTGTTTCCATTCAACGATAATCCATCTCTCCCATCCGCCGAAGGGCGAACACTTCTCCCGACATCATTCCTTCCGATCTTTCCCGAACTCACACCCGCAGTCCTTCCCCCGGCATCAACACCCGCAGCCCCTCGAGCGACAGCATCCTTTCCTGCAACACCCGAAGTTCCCCCGGCCCCATCAACACCCGCAGTTCCCCTCGATGCATTAACACTCCGGGTTCCCGCGGCCGCATCAACACGCCGCGTCCCCGCGGCCCCGTCAACACCCCCAGTCCCCCCGGCCCCATCAACATTCCCCATCCCCTCGGACCCATCATCTCCCCTGGTCCCCGCGGACCCATCATCCCCCGACATCCCCCCCCGGGCATCCACACCCGAATTCCTCCCTTTCCCGGGAGCAACCGTCCGCTCTGCCGCGGACCCATCCCCACTAATGCCGGAATGGCTGCCCGCGCCATGCAGGAAGTAATAGCCTGCCCCCCCCAACGGTAAAAGGAGGAATAGCCATAGAAATCTGCGTCTCCGACGCTTGTCTTCTCTCAGTCCCTCATCAGTCAGTTCGGTAGACGACGGATTGTCCAGGGCAGCGGCCATCCTATCCCAGTCGGCACTATCCGTTCGCAACGGGTATCGGTCAGACGCCCGTCGGAAAAGATCATCAAAGTCGTTGTCCTTTTGGTTTAACATACTAGTTTATCAATGTTTTCTGCGGTCAGGGCCTTCTGCAAATGCGCTCTGGCCTTTGACAAGTTTGATTTAGAGGTTCCAGTGGTGATACCCAGCATCTTCGCGATCTCGGGATGCGAATACCCCTCGATCACGTGCAGGTTGAACACCATCCGATAAGCCGGGGGCAGGTCCTTCACTAAAGCGATCAATTCTTTGTATAACACCGAATTGTCGGAAGACTGCCCGTCGTCCTTGTGCTCCCAAACGTGTTCCGGTATAGGATACGTATTGCTGTTGTTGATCTCCCGGCGCATATAGTCTATCGCGGCATTGATCACTACCCTCCTGATCCACCCGATCAGCAGCATCTCCACCTTCTCCTTATCCCTCACCTCAAACCGGCTGAAATTGCGGAACATCTTCAGGAAAGCATCGTGCGTCACTTCCACCGCCTGCTCATAGGTATTCACATACCGGAAAGCGATCTTTAAACACAGGCCGTAGTACTGATCATACAGCATCTTCTGACACTGACGATCCTGCTCGGCACAACCTGTGATGATATGAAGTAGTTTTTCCAAATTATCCTGTTATCCTGCGGTGTTTCAATGATTGTTTTAGTCTAAACGCCTTATTTTTCATAGGGGTTGCCTGATCCGCGACCACCAAAACGACCTCATTCCCCTCCTAGGATCCGTTCCCCTCCCCACCCACCGGCGAATTCACCACCTTCACCGTTACAAACAATTGACCGACATGCCTTTGCGTATGTTCCGCCGCATGAAAGACTAGCCCTCCCACCGTCGATGGAAGCCGGTCCCTCCCAACATCCCGCCGGGCCGTCAATTCCTCCTCCTTTATCCCCTTTATCTGCTCTAAAGCCTTGTCGACCTGTATATTAAACCTTTCTACCAAATACTTCGCTACACTTCCTCCCACCGGCCCCTCCTCGTCTCCCTCCGGCAACCCTTCCCTCTTCAGATAGTTCAATTGCTCTTCCCCGTCTCCCTCCGGCAACCCTTCCCTCTTCAGATAGTTCAATTGTCCTTCCCCGTCTCCCTCCGGCAATCCTTCCCTCTTCAGATAGTTCAAATGCCCCTCGCTCAACCCCTCCCCCCTCGCATAGGTCAGCAATCTGTCCAGCACCCCGGTCAAATGCCGCAGATGAAACCCCACCGAAGCCACCCCGGCAGGCCTTTCCCATAATTTTTTGTCCGGAAATCCTTCCATAAATACGCTCACCTCGTCCCTGGCCTGCAGCAGTGCGTGTACCACCGGCTGTAATAAAGGCGGGAAGCCGGGGACGGGACCCCTGAGCCAATATTCACGCTGAATCGGCTGTTTCATAGACCCCGTTAAATTAGCAATTTTTCACAGACCGGCGAGAACATCGGCTCCGGGGGCGGCAAACACAAATGACCACAAGGACGGCAAACACAAAAAGAGTCCCCTGTCCGGCAGACTCTATAACAGTTACCCCACCATCACCAGCCCGGGCGTCAACCCCTCTGGTCCAACCACCATCACCAGCCCGGGCGCCAACCCCTCCGGTCCAACCTACATCACCGGCCCGGGCGTCAACCCCTCTGGTCCAACCTACAGCTCAAGTTCGGAGAGCACGTCCTTCCGCGAAGCCTCATTGGCCAGTATCGTCACCGTCATTGGCAACGCATTCCGGTACTGCTCCCCGATCGAGATCCGCTCACCGGGCAGATACGCATACTTGTTGTCGAACGCGACGATCTTCTCGATAGAAATAATATACCCCCTGTGGACCCTGCAGAACTGGTCGGAAGGCAGCAGCTTCTCCCACTGTTTCAACGTGACAAGCACCAGGGCGGTCGGCCTATCCTCCATCACCAGCCTCGTATAATTCTTTCGAGCCTCGATATAGAGGATATGCTGAAAATCGACTTTTACATACTTGCCTTCGTGACGAATAAAGAAAAAAGATTGCACTTACTGTTCAATTTGCTTACAAAAAATGGATTTAACAACGAACGCGACGGGCCGTCAATGACAGCGCTTATGAATGGGTGCAATACAGATCCCCGGATAACGCCTCCAGCAGGAGCACATAGTTATTTCGCTTATCCGGAAAGAATTTGGTTGGATAATCAGGCCTCAAGACGCAGAGTTTTGGTCGTGATAAATAGAGTTGCGAATATATTCCTCATACAGTTGATACGCCTTTAACATCATAGCCAGATGATCCTTTGGACTTGTCAGCGTCCCATCCGGATCGTGCATCATTCCCTCGGAACATCCCCCGCCCCCTCCCCTCAAAAAATACTCTTGATCCTTGCTCG
>JAFDYE010000334.1 GCA_018267585.1 Bacteroidota bacterium | reverse complement strand
CCGGCAATTCGTCGACGGCGACGGTGACCGTGACGGTCAACCCGCCTGCATCGGTGACTCCTGTGGCCAACGCCGGGGCGAATACTAGTATCACTCTGCCGACCAACTCGGTGAATCTCGACGGCAGCGCCTCTTCGACCCCCGACGGAACTTCGCTGACCTATGCGTGGTCGCTGCTGTCCGGTCCGGCAACCTATACCATTACGAGCCCGTCTGCGGCCAAAACGAGCGTGACGGGTCTGGTGAATGGCACCTATATTTTCCTGCTGACCGTGAAGAACGGTTCTGGCGTTTCCGCGACCGCGCAGGTGACGGTGACGGTCAACCCGGCTCCGGCGGTAATACCTGTGGCCAATGCGGGCACGGCGATAAATATTACTCTTCCCGTCAATTCTGCATCGCTGGATGGCAGCGCCTCTTCGAGTCCGGATGGCAGCTCGCTGACCTATGCCTGGTTGCTGCAGTCCGGTCCGGCCGCCTATACCATCACGAGTCCTACGGCGGCAAAGACGACGGTGACGGGGCTGGCGCAGGGGGTCTATAAGTTCCAACTGACCGTGAAGAACAGCAGTGGCAACTCGGCGACTTCGACTGTAACGGTTACGGTGAATCCTGCTGCGGTCCCTATTGCCAACGCCGGCGCCGACGTAAGCATTACCCTGCCGGCCAGTTCAGCAAGTCTGAATGGCAGCGCTTCTTCGAGCCCCGACGGGAGCTCGCTGACCTACAGTTGGAGCTATGTCTCTGGTCCAGCGGGCTATACCATCACCAGCCCCGCCGGCGCGACTACGACGGTGACCGGTCTGACCCAGGGGAGCTATGTCTTCCAACTGACGGTAAAGAACAGCAGCGGCAATACGGCTACCGACCAGGTGACGGTTACGGTCAACCCGGCCGCGACGGTCACTCCGGTGGCCAGCGTGGCCGGACCCATCGGGATCACCCTGCCCACCAATTCGGTAACCCTGGATGGCAGTGCTTCTTCCAGCCCCGATGGCAGTTCGCTGACCTATGCATGGAGCTATGTCTCTGGTCCATCGGGCTTTACCCTCGCAAGCCCCACGGCTGCCAAGACGGGTCTATCGGGTCTGGTGCAGGGGTCTTACAAATTTCAGCTGACTGTAAAGAACAATTCGGGCAATACGGCTACGGCGACCGTGATCATAACGGTGAGCGCCATGCCGGTGGTGATGCCCGTAGCGGATGCAGGCGGCGACATCTCTATCACCCTTCCGACGAGTTCGGTCAACCTGGATGGCAGTGCCTCCTCGAGTCCGGATGGCAGCATGCTGACCTATAGCTGGTCCGAACAGTCCGGTCCGGCCGCTTATACGATAGCAAGTCCCTCGGCCGCAAAGACAGGGGTGACGGGTCTGGTGCAGGGAACTTACACCTTCCAGCTGACCGTCAGGAACAGCGGCGGCAATTCTTCGACGGCGACCGTGACGGTGACCGTAAATCCGGCTGCGGTGGTCATTCCTGTGGCCAGTGCTGCCGGTCCGATCGGGATCACGCTCCCGACCAATTCGGTGACGCTGAATGGCAGCGCCTCTTCCAGCCCGGACGGTAGCGCGCTGACCTATGCGTGGAGCTATGTTTCCGGCCCGTCGGCTTATACAATAGTCAACCCTTCTGCTGCCCAGACGACTGTGACGGGTCTGGTGCAAGGCACCTATACCTTCCTGCTAAAAGTGACCAATACCCAGGGCAATACGGCTACGACCTCGGTCATCGTCCTGGTGAATCCTGCGGCGGTGATCACGCCAGTAGCCAATGCCGGTTCAAATATTACGATCACACTCCCGACGAGTTCGGTTGACCTGGATGGCAGCGCCTCTTCGAGTCCCGACGGCGCCGCACTCACATATTCGTGGACGTCTATCTCGGGGCCGGCGGGTTATTCGATCTCCAGTCCTTCGGCGGCTAAGACGAGTGTGACGGGCCTGGTGCAGGGCACCTATGCCTTCCTGCTGAAAGTGTCCAATCCCTCCGGAGGTTCCGCCACGGCTACAGTCTATGTATTTGTGAATGCTCCTGACGTGGCGCCGGTTGCCGACGCAGGGAATGATACGGCGATCACCCTTCCTGTAAACAGCGTCAAACTCAACGGCACGAAGTCATACGATCCTGACGGCACCATCGTCTCCTACAATTGGTTCATGTCCTCGGGGGCTTCCGGCGTAACTATCGTTAACGCCAATACGGCAACTCCCACGGTCGTTGGTCTGCCTTCCGCCGGAAGATATACCTTCGTACTGACGGTAATGGATAATGGCGGCCTGACGGGCAGCGCATCGGTGACGGTAACGCTCGATCCCGGCAGCGGCATGGGCAGCGGAAGCAACTATCTGATCGCCGACGCGGGCAGCGATACTTCACTGGCTCTGCCGGCGGACAGCCTGGTCCTTGATGGGAGCCATTCGTCGGCGGTCGGCGGCACGATCACCGGCTACGGGTGGAAACAGCTCAGCGGTCCCGCAACGGCTACCCTGAGTAATCCTGGCAGCGCAGTCTGTCCGGTTAGTGGGCTGGGGTCGGGACAGTATACATTCGAGCTCACCGTGACAGATGGCAAGGGCAATACGTCGAAAGATACAATAACCGTCACCGTGGTCTATACGAACCGGAGCGCAGAGGAAGTCAGCGTCGACTTATTCCCCAACCCGACTCAGGACGTCGCCAACCTGACGATCAACAGTAAAGCTACTGGCCAGATGCTGATCAATATCGTCTCGATGTCGGGTAATTTGGTACAGTCCAGTCAGTCCGACAAGAAGCTGCCTTCGGAAACCCGGACCCTGAACGTCAGCAACCTCTCGCGAGGCGTATATGTGGTGGAGGTGATGATCGGGAACGGCCAGACAAAGATTGTCAAAAAGCTCGTCAAACAGTAAAAATAGAGACAGCGGGGGGCCTTGCGCCCCTCGCTAATTTTTTCTACTTTTACCAGCATGTCGGTAAAGCTCTATTTCAAGAATCTCGATGGCATCCGGTTCATCGCGTCTTTCCTGGTACTTTTTCATCACGCCTGCTATCTCAAAAGGAACTATTCTCCCGGTTTTGCGATCGTAGACGGCACGGCCGAGAACCTTGGGCGTATCGGCGTCAATCTTTTCTTCGTACTTAGCGGATTCCTCATCAGTTATCTTCTGCTGGTCGAGAAGGACAAGACGGGAGATATCAGCTACCGCAATTTCTACCTCCGCCGGATACTGCGTATCTGGCCCTTGTATCTCGGTTATGGATTGTTGCTTACCTTCGTCTCGCCGTATATTGCCTCACACCTGGGGTTCGGAGGGGCTGCGGACCTGAGAACTACGCTGATCAACCTGGTCTTTCTTCTCCTGTTCTCGGTAAACATACAACTGGCGCTGCTGGGTTCCAACCCCGGCATGTTCGAGATCAGTTGGTCCGTATGCATCGAAGAGCAGTTCTATCTCATCTGGCCGGTCCTTATCAATAGATACAGGAAGAAGATATTCGCGCTGCTGACGGGCATGTTCTTCCTCACGATAGCGGTCAGGATTGCTCTTTGCATCGTATGGCCGATAATGGCGGGTGCGGTCGACCCGAAGACCTTCCTGTTCACCAGCTATAATACCAATAACTCGTTCAACTACCTGCTGACGAACTATATGCTGATCTTTGACAAGCTGGACCTTTTTGGGGGAGGGTTGCTCATCGCCTGGCTGCTCTATAACAGGGAGAGATACGAGGGCCTGTTTGCGCGTCTTTTTCTGCCGGGTGTGCAGGTTCTTATGACCGTGCTGTTCTTCGTATATATATTCTCGGTATTCGATCCTTCGAATACCCTCTATTTTATTTTCGGCGACCATCTTGTGAGCGTTGTGCTTTATGGATACGTTCTGCTCGCGGCGGTGGCGGATAATTCCATCTACCGGCTGGAGAACCCGTTGTTCAAGACGCTGGGTAAAATATCGTACGGGATATATCTGTTTCATACGGCCGTTCTGCAGTTCTCGCTGGTGTTGTT
>JAFDYE010000333.1 GCA_018267585.1 Bacteroidota bacterium | reverse complement strand
GGTTGATGGATCATTTTGTCATTAACAGTTTTGAGACCTTTATAAAAGGCAGGGAGGAGGTCATTCTTCGACAGACCGACGAGATCGCGGAGATATCCACGCCGGTTATCCGGATCTGGGAAGGCATTCTGGCGCTGCCGATCATCGGCACGCTGGACAGCTCGCGTACCCAGGTCATCATGGAGAGCCTGCTCAATGAAATAGTGGCTACGGGCAGCAGCATCACCATACTCGATATTTCGGGTGTTCCTGCCGTTGACTCTCTTGTTGCGCAGCACCTGATCAAGACCGTCAGCGCGACCCGTCTGATGGGGGCGGAATGCATCATCAGCGGTATCCGGCCGGAGATAGCCCAGACCATCGTGCACCTTGGCATTGACCTTGCAGACATCATCACTAAAGCCACACTGGCCAGCGCTTTACAGTTTGCGTTCCAGGCGCTAAACCTGAAGGTAAAGAAGGTGGCCGAAGCCAAGAAGAGCCCGAATCAATAATTTTTTAAAACTTCGGCAATGGATAAAATTCCGATACTTCGAATGGGGGCCTTTCTCCTGGTGACCATTCAGGTGGATCTATATGACAGGTTGGCGCTCAATCTCGAGTCCGATCTGGTACAGATGGTGAGCAAGACCGACGCGAAAGGCGTTCTGATCGATATCTCTGCCGTCAGCATCGTAGACTCTTTTATGGGGCGTATCATCGGCAATATTGCCAATATGTCCCGGATACTCGATGCGGAGACGGTAGTGGTGGGGATGCAGCCGGCGGTTGCCATTACGCTGGTTGAGCTGGGTCTTCCGCTGAAAGGAGTACACACGGCGTTGGATGTCGAAAAGGGAATGAACCTTCTGCGTTCGAAGATGCAGGTCCTTGAGGAGGAAGAGGAGGATTTAAATGACGAAGATGATAATATCCCTGTCTAAAGATGTCGTAGCGATAACGAAGGAGCAGGATGTTATCCTGTTCCGAAACCGCGTCAAGGAATTTGCTCAAAAGATAAAAATGGGCCTGGTCAATCAGACCAAGCTCATTACGGCTGCCAGCGAGCTTGTCAGGAATATGTTGCGTTATGCCGACGGCGGGCAAATCACGATCGAAGTGGTCTCGAAGGGTAGGGAGAATGGTATCCGTCTGGTATTCAAAGATTCGGGGCCGGGCATCAGTGACATTCAGCTTGCCATGAAGGACGGCTTTTCCATCGGTAAAAGTCTGGGTCTTGGGCTACCGGGCGCCAAGCGGCTTGTCAATGATTTCAGCATCGCCAGTGAAGCGGGAAAGGGTACTGTCGTAACAATTATAAAGTGGGTGAATGGTTAATACTTCATATAAGAGCTTTCGTGCCGACGACAGAAGCTATTTTGCCTTGATAAAGAAGGACGTGCATGCAATGGTGACCGGCGCCGGGTTTGATGAGGTCAGGGTGGGAAAGGTCGACATCATCGTCTCCGAGATCACCTCCAATCTGAACAAATATGCCAAAGGGGGCGAGCTGCTGGCGGGGCTGGGGTCCGATACGGGGGGAGCCTACATAGAGATCATAAGTCTTGACAAGGGGCCGGGAATACCGGATATAGGCCGGGTCTTGTCGGATGGTTATTCTTCCTCCAGCACTCTGGGGCATGGACTGGGCAGCATAAAAAGGCTATCCGATCAGTTCGACGTATATTCCATCAAGGATTGGGGGACCATTCTTGTTTCGAGGATCTATAAGGACGAGCAGCCCGTTGCGAGGAAGAGAAGGGTGGATTGCCAGGGAATCAACGTTGCTAAGCAGGGAGAGTCCGTCAGCGGGGACGGTTTTGCCGTGTTGGAGTCAAAGGAGGGCTCAAGGATCCTTATAGCAGACGGCCTGGGTCATGGCGTCGATGCTCATCAGGCGGTAAAAAAGGCGATAGAAGCATTTGTTGCCTGCTCCGAAGAAAGTCCTACCGAAGTCATCCGCTATCTCCATACCCAGCTGAGAAAGACCAGGGGTATTGTCGGACTGGTAGTCGTTCATAACAGCCGGGCCAGGACCTGGAAAATAGCTGGTGTAGGTAATATCTCTGGCCGGTGGATCGGTCCTTTGGGTAGCAGGAATCATGTATCGTACAATGGTATCATCGGCTATAATATTCCCGGCACTATGAATGACCAGTCGTTGTCCTATGAGGAATATCCGCAGTTCATCGCCTGTTCTGACGGAATCCGTTCGCGCTGGGACCTCACCCGATTCCCTATGATCGGGCAGCACCATGGAATGATTATTGCTTCGGCCCTTTACAATGAGTTTGTGAGGGGCACGGACGATGCATCCGTATTAGTCTGTAAATCAGCATAGCCATGACAGAGATCACCCGGGTTTCACTGGAGAATGAGATGGACATTGTAATTGCGCATAAGCGTATGATCAGTGTGGCTCAGTTCTTTTATCTCTCTCTTTCGACGCAGTCGACGATCGCTACCTCGGTCGCAGAGATCAGCCGGGTTGTCATTGACAGGACCGATAGCGGTTGGCTGAGCATTGGCATGGAAAAGAAGGGCGCCAAATATATGCTGACGGGGCGGATCAGCTACCCTCCCGGGATCGATATCTCTTCGTCCGAAGAGGGCTTGAAATATGCTCAGGTGCTGGTCCCCGAGTTCAGTCAGGAGAAAGAGAGTGACGTAACGACCATTTGCGTCGCCATTGGTGTCCCAAGGTCCTTAAAGATCACGGATACGCGCATTTTGGAAGCGGTTGAGTTCTTTCGGGTCGTCCAGCCTGCAACGCCTTATGAAAAGCTAAAGGTCCGCAACTACCTGCTGAATCAGCAGGCAATCGAGAAGGAGGAGGCGCTGAAGCATAGCCGGCTGCTGGATGAAAAAAAGAATGAGTTCATTTCGGTGGCGAGCCACGAGCTGAAGACGCCGCTGACCTCGATAATGGCTTTTACCAAGCTTGCGCTCAATGCGGGCACGACGGAAGCGTCTGGTAAAGTACTGCGTTACCTGGAAAAGATCGATCACCAGGTCCGCAAGCTGCACGTGCTGATAGAGCAGCTGCTGGACATCTCCAAGATCGAGTCGGGTAAGCTGGACTATCATATGCAGGACACGGATTGGAATGGTTATATGACTGACCTGATGCCAATTTTAGAGCACCTGGTTCCGACGCATCAGCTCTTTTGGGCGCCCTGTCCGGCAGCGGTAATGATCAGAATGGATGGACTTCGTATCGAGCAGGTGCTGACCAATCTGGTCAGCAATGCTGCCAAGTATTCCGACCCCAACACCCGGATCGATATCAACTGCAGCTCGGACAGCGACGGTCTTACCATCTGTGTCCGGGACGAGGGTATCGGTATTTCCAAAAAGAGTATCAACCGGCTGTTCGATAAATATTTTCGTGAAGAGGCCGTTGCCGACAAGTATAGCGGCTTTGGAATGGGGTTATATATCAGTTCCGGAATCGTCCGTGAGCACAGGGGTTCTATCTGGGCCGAGAAGAACGAGGACGTAGGGTCATCCTTCTATTTTACGCTGCCGGTCCGTTAGGAGTTTCAGGGTGCGGTGCAGCTATCCTTTGCTGCTTAAATTTCCCCATTCTGGGGTATAAAACAGTCAAAAAACCAATTCCCGACAGAAATAATTCAGGAACGAGGTTTGTATTGTTTACAACTCATGAGCTTAAGGTGGTGCGTAATATTTTTTATTCTTGGTATACAATGGTCTGCATACGGGCAGGTCGTACATCCGGCCGATTCCCTCAAGACAGATTCGTTGCGCGCAGGGAGTGGAAAGCGGCTGCGGCCGGTGGAGGATCTCGGCAAACAGTTCGATTTCACTGATCTGACCCGGTCGATCCTCCATCCTCACCGGGAGGTCAATCCCATGCATAACCGGTCTGGCATAACCGTCGTCCCCAATATCGCGGCGAATCCTACTATTGGGGGTCAGCTGGGTATCAAGGCCGTCGCCGGCCGGAGGCTGGGGAACGACTCTGCCACCCTTTTTTCGGTTGGGGCCACGTCCGCCAGCATTACGACCAAGGGTATTATTTATTTCTATATCAATCATAACGTTTTCACGCCCGGCAACAAATGGAATCTGCAGGGGAATCTGGTGGTTGCAAAAACTGTTACGCCTGATTTTGGCTATGGTATCGGGCGAGGCCTCAGCGGGGGCACGAAGGAGGATTCCGTGCTGGGTGACCCTACACATAAGGGTTATCTCATCCGTTCGTATTACTATAATGTGAGGGAGAAGGTGTATAAGAATGTGGCGAAGAACCTTTTTGTCGGGGCGGGCCTGTCGTTTGAGATCAGGAGGCATATCAACTCAGGGGATACGACCAACAATGCTACGCCTTCCAGCGTCTATGACAACCGTCATGGGTTTCCAAAGGATCGTTATTCCGCGAACGGGTTTCTTTTTAACATCGAATACATTACGCGGGATAATCCGAACCGCGCTTACAAGGGTATTTTCTTTGATGCCGGCGTCCGTGTCAACCAGACCTGGATAGGAAGCACAAAAAATTCGGTGCAGCTGACCTCCGACTTCAGGAAGTATTTCAGCCTGTCTGCTGCCAGCCCTGAGTTTGTGCTTGCTTTCTGGAACTGGGGCTCCTATCTGGTCAGCGGTGACCTGCCTTATCTCGAGCTGCCCGGTACGGCCAGGGACGGGTCGTACCGAAGCGGCAGGGGGTATACGGCCCAGTATTTCAAGGGAACCCAGTTCAACGATACCGAGCTGGAGCTGCGTTTTCCGATACTCGCCAATAAATTCATCAGCGGGGTGTCTTTTGCAAACCTTCAGACGGGGAATGACGAGCACGGCACGAAGATCTTTCAGGTGTTCCAGCCGGGTTATGGTGCGGGGCTCCGGGTGCTGTTCAATAAGCATACGCGGACGAATCTGGCTCTGGATTATGCATTTGGCCGGTTTGGCAGGAAGGGATTTTTCCTGAACCTGAACGAGACCTTTTAGGTAATTTTACGGCGATGGCGAATCCTTATATTTCACTGCTTGGTACCGCCTGGCGGTATGCCCGAAAGGAAAGGAAGAAATATGTCCTGGTCTATTGCATGTTCGTCGTTGCGCACCTGACGATCTCGTTAACTCCACTGCTTTTTGGCTGGTTCGTGAATACCATACAGCATGATCCCGGGCATCTTCCCCGCAATGTATTGTTGTATGCGGCCGGCTATGCAGGGATAAAGCTGGTGCAGTGGTGTTTCCACGGGCCTGCGCGTATCATGGAGCGGTCGCTGGCCTTTGACCTGAGCCGTAATTTCCTTCAGGAGAAGTTTCACCAGGTATTGCATCTGCCGGTGAAATGGCAGCAGGACAACCATAGCGGAGCCACCATCAACCGTGTCCGCAAGGCCTATGAATCGCTGCGTGAATTCTTTGATCGTGGATTCATGTATGTCTATGCGCTGGGAAAGTTTGTCGTATCCGTGATCGCCATCCTGATATTTTCGCCGCTGTTCGGCGGTATTGCGGTTGTCATGGGCATATTCACCGTGTTTATCATCAGAACGTTTGACAGGCCGTTTATCCGGGCTCTTGACGAAGTGAATGAGAAGGAGCACGTGGTTAGCGCTACGCTTTTCGACAGTCTTTCGAATATCATGACGGTCATTACGCTCAGGCTGGAAAAAAGTATGGAAACGGGTTTGATGAACAAGGTGCGCCAGATCTTCAGCCCTTTCCGCAAGAGCGCAGTTATCAATGAATGGAAGTGGTTTTGCGCCGAGATGCTCATTGTCTGTATATACGTGACTGTGGTCCTGGGTTATATCTTTCAGCACTGGGCGCCGGGAAAGGACTTCTCGCTGGGCGCCCTGGTCGCGCTGGTAGCGTACATCAACCAGTTCACCAGCGTATTCCAGGATATAGCCTGGCAGTATACGGAGATCGTTCAGTACAATACCAATGTCCAGACGGCGTCGGCTATCAGCGATGCCTATGCGCGGCAGCATCGTGCCGACCGTCCCGACGGCCTCCCTGCCGGCTGGAAGGCAATCGAGATCAGGGGGCTTAATTTCTCTTATCATGAATCCTACGATATGGCCCGCCGCGCCCAGAGCCTGCACGACCTGCGGCTAAGCATCCGGCGCGGCAGTCGGATTGCGCTGATAGGTGAGAGCGGCAGCGGCAAGAGCACGCTTTTGGCTTTGCTGAGGGGTCTCTATATTCCGGAGCCGGGGTGGCAGCTTGAGGTCGATGGAAGGGAGGAAACGCTGGAACAGCTGAATGAGACTGTTACTCTTTTCCCGCAGGAGCCGGAGATCTTTGAAAATACACTGGCCTATAATATTACGCTCGGGCTTCCATTTTCAGAGGAGGAGATACTGCAGGTCTGCGAGAGCGCGTATTTTACCGACGTCATCCGGCAGTTGCCGCAGGGGCTGGATTCGGACATAAGGGAAAAGGGAGTCAATCTTTCCGGCGGTCAAAAGCAGCGGCTGGCGCTGGCCCGTGGGATCCTTGCGGCGCGCGACAGCGATCTGGTCCTGCTCGACGAGCCGACCAGCAGTGTAGACCCCCGTACCGAGGCGCTTATCTATGAAGGGTTGTTCAAGGCGTTCCCTGATAAGGCGATCGTCTCCTCCATCCACCGTCTCCATCTTCTTGCCCGGTTCGATCATGTATATATCCTTCATCAGGGACGGATCATCGACGAGGGAAGTTTTGGGTGGTTGAGGGATAATAGCCCCGCTTTTCAGGAGATGTGGCGTCACCAGAAAGAGGAAAGCCGGATGGACGTATGATGTTAATTTCGTAAATTAGGGTACAAATGATCCGGTATGAGAAAATATCTTTTTCTGTACGGGGTATTGCTGTTCTTACAGATCGACGGAGTAAATGCCCAGCAGATATGGGTGGGCCTTAAGGGCGGCCTCAGCATTCCCGACATCAGCGGTGGCAGCGACGAACTTTCCAAAGGGTATACTTCCCGGCTGGCTGCCAACTTTGGTGTCCTTTCGGAGTGGCAGCTGCGCAGACGGCTGTCCTTGCAGGTTGAGCTGAACTATGCGGGTCAGGGGGGGCAGCGAAAGGGCATGCAGCCCATTACCAATCTTCCTCCTGAGATGCAGGCTCTTGTCCCTTCAGGGCAGTATTTGTATGCGAACTTCAGGAACAAAGCGATCCTGGACTATCTCGAGCTGCCGGTAATGGCTAAATACAGCTGGGGCAGGCGATTCCCATTATATATAAATGCGGGCCCCTACGTGGGTTATCTGCTGCAAGCGAAAGAGAAGACCAGCGGCAGGAGTGCCATCTACGCCGATGCCCAGGGAGACCCTCTGCCCACGCCGCAGCCTATTCCGCCACAGTCTTTCGATGCGACGACCGACGTAACCTCCAGCATCCGGCGCTGGAATGTCGGCATTACTGGTGGAGGGGGCGTAGCATGGGCTATCACGCCGAAGAACAGGCTCTTCTTCGATGCCCGGTTCGAATACGGGTTTATCAATATCCAGCGCTACAGGCAGGATGGGAGCAACAATACTGGCAATGTCCTGCTTTCGCTGGGCTATGCCATCGGTATTTAGGCGGCTTCCGCGTGTTCGGGCCCGCCCTGCGGGGGGCAGGCTGGTCTATGCGAGCTCTGCCAGCTCGAGACTCTTCCGTTTTTGTTGTTGCACTTGCGTCTCTTCGAGTATCGGTTCGGGCAGGAGCACCAGCGAGGTGTTGTTCTCTTTCCACCAGCTGCCTTCCTTTATCTCGCGGAAGTGGATAACGCCAACCAGGTATTTGCGGTCGCTGTCTGCGTGCCATTCTTCGATCCATTCGAACCGGTCCCTGGGAATATATTTCCAGGCGTCAAAGCTGAGGTATGCCCTGACGTAGAAGTCGTCGGTCAGTTCGTGCGGAGTATGGTGGTAGAGCTTTTTGTATTCGTACCTGTACTGGTAGCGCAGGGCCGACAGGTCGCTCAATACTGCAGATGCGGTGGGGAAGGAGCCTGCGCCCTTGCCGTAGAAGAATTGTTTGTCGGCGAAGCCGCTTTCGATCACCACACCATTGTATTCATTTTTTACAAAGGCGAGGTGGTCGTCCTGTTTGATGAACTGGGGCAGGACGAAGGCGGCTACCTTACCGTTGTCTAATTTCTTGGCCTGGGCCACCAGCTTGATGTCGTAGTGTTTCTCCCGGGCGACATCCGCGTCCCTGCCCTGGACGAACTGGATGCCGCTGAACACAAGGTTCGCGGTCTTTTCGATGATCCCGTAGGCGTGGGTCAGCAGGAATGTCCATTTATTTGCGGCGTCGTACCCTTCGACGTCCAGAGATGGATCGCTCTCTGCAAATCCCAGCTGCTGGGCGAGGTGGAGCGCTTCGCGGAAGCCCAGCTTCTCTTCGAACATCTTGGTGAGTATAAAATTGGTACTGCCGTTGACGATCGCCTTGATGGAATGCAGCAGGTCGTTGTCGTAGTATTCCTCCAGGTTACGGATGACGGGGATGGAAGCACAGGCCGCGGATTCATACAGGAAAGATTCGCCGGTGCGCTGTTGCAGCTCAAGCAGTTCGGGGAGGTGTTCGGCTATCATTTTCTTGCTTGCGCTGACTACGGACTTACCGTTCTTCAGCGCTGTCGATACGATCTCGTATGCCGGTCCGGATTCGTTGATCACTTCTACGACGACGTTGATCGAGGGGTCATTGAGGATGGCGTTCCTGTCGGTGGTGAACAGGTCTTCCGGAGCCTCGCGTCGTTTGCCGGGATTCTTGATGCATACTTTTTTGATCGTTGCATTGAAGGAAGGCTTCTGCTGCAATATTTTGTAGAGGCCTTCCCCTACTACGCCAAACCCAAAGAGCCCGATGGTAAGCTGCTTATGTGTTTCCATTGTTGTTTAGTATATGATTTAATTTGTTATAACAGTAGCGACCCTGATTGGTTCGGCGGGCTTGCCGTTGAATCCGGGCGTCAGCAGACCGAGGCTGCGTTTGGCCTCTATCTTGTCCAGTGTGGCGCGCAGGTCTTCGATAAGGTCTTCTGCGTCTTCCAGTCCTATGGACAGGCGGATCAGGCTGTCCTTTACTCCTGCGGCTCTGCGCCGGTCGGAGGGAATCGTCTTGTGCGTCATCTGGGCGGGGTGGGACACCAGGCTTTTGATGCCGCCCAGGCTTTCGGCCAGCTTGAACAGCGAAGTTGACGTAACAAAGTCATTGGCGGCCTCGATGGTATCGAGCTTGAGGGAGAAGGATACGATGCCTCCGAACCCTTTTGATTGTGATGCGGCGATGGCGTGCCCCGGGTGCGTGGCCAGTCCCGGATAGTGTACTTTGTCTACGGCGGGGTGCTGTTCGAGGAAGGCGGCGACGGCCCTTGCGCTGGCGCTGTGCTGGCGTACGCGCAGGTGCAGTGTTTCTATGCCCCTTATCAGGAGCCAGCTGTCGAAGGGCGCTAGTATGGCGCCGCTGGCGTTCTGCAGGAATTTTACCTTTTGTCCGAGTTCCGGGTCGGCCGTTACGACCAGCCCGGCAATGAGGTCGCTATGTCCGCCGAGGTATTTGGTGCCCGAGTGAACGACGATGTCGGCGCCGAGCAGCAGGGGCTGCTGCAGGGCTGGGGATGCAAAGGTATTGTCTACTGCGAGCCAGCACTGGTGGGCCCGTGCGATCTTCGAAAGGGCCCGGATGTCGGTGATCTTCAGCGTGGGGTTGGTCGGGGTTTCGATCCAGATCAGCCTGGTCTTTGGCGTCAGGGCATTGAATACCGCGGCCGGGTCCGAGGTGTCGACGTAGTTGACGGTGATCCCGAATTTTTTGTACACCTGTTCAAAGAGGCGGAATGCGCCTCCGTAGATATCGTCCACGGCGATGACCTCGTCTCCGGATTGCAGGAGCTTGAGCACGGCATCGATGGCGGCCAGGCCGCTGGAGAATGCTGCGCCGGTGCTGCCGCCTTCCAGCTGGGCGACGAGGCTTTCGAGGGTGGCGCGGGTGGGATTGCCCGTACGGGCATAGTCATAACCCTTGTTGACGCCCGGCGCCTCCTGTACGAAAGTGGAGGTCTGATAAATGGGTACTGAGACCGCGCCGGTCAAGGGGTCGACAGGAATGCTGTGAATGAGTTGTGTTGTCGCTTGCATGAGAAACAAATTTTAATAGTTTACTAAAAATTGTTCAGCGACACCACTTACCAAGGCCATCAGAGGAGCCTGCTTCACCGGAGGCGTCGACTCTCTCCGGCAGGCAAAAAAAAACTCTTCTGATTCGTCAGAAGAGCTTTGAATATAGTTATGCGATATTTTCAAGCTGGAGTCTGACTTATCTGTCCCGATAGTCCATCGGGATGGAGTTGGCACCTTACAAGCCACTTTTGAGAGTGGATGCAGGTTGTCAAGGCTTCTTCGGGCCATTTCCCTCAGCCTTTCTTGATAAGAGATGTTGTAAGAACTAGCGCAAATATAGCACCCATCGTTGCATATTTCCAAATCCGGGGCCGGATTTTTGTCCGGGCTCTTCAGGGGGGCCGGATAATTCAATTGACAGATATTTGATAATCAGTTAGATATGGCTTCTGGTCGGAGTGAACGGCTGCCGCAGATACGTGGGCGGGGCATACCGGAAGCCGGGTGATGCCGACCGGTGTTGTTTTCGTGTAGCAGTTGCCGTTATAAACCGATGAAGGAGCCGCGGATATATGCGGCCAACTTACCGGTCAGGCGAAATATCGGTCGGAGGCTCCGAATGGGCCGGTTAACGTGATGTTAATAAAAGGCGCGCCTCTGAACGAACGATCCGTCTATCGTCTTTATGAACGTTATGTATTGCGGATGAGGGACGTGAGGATCTTCTGCCGGGCGATACCGGGATTTTTGGAACGGTTTTTGGCGACCCTTCTCTACACGATGGTGTATCTCTATCCATAAACTACACAACATGAAAACGGTAACCAAATGGCGGACAGCTGTATCCAGCGTCGCGGCCGTACTTGTATTCTTTGCATGTAACAAGAGTAATTCTTCCAATTCAAATCCCAGCATTCCTTCCGGACAGTCGAGGCTTTCGTTGTACATGATGGATGGACCTGTCCAGTTCGCCAAAGTTCTTATTGATATACGGCAGGTTGCGGTAGAGATCGATACTGCCGGCAAGCAGACCGACGAGGATCATGATGATGAGTGGGACGACAGTTATTGTGGCTGGCATCGTGACAAGGATCACAAGTCGGTCATCTGGGATACGCTGGGTATCAAACCGGGCGTATATGATCTTCTCCAGCTGCGCAATGGCGCTGACACGCTGCTTGCTGCGGGCAATTTTCCCAGCGGTAAGATCCTGAAGGTGAAGATAACGCTGGGTTCGGACAATACGATCTATACGGACAGCGCGACCAAGTATCCCCTGGAAGTCCTTGGTCCCAATCCTTATTTCACTGTCAATGTCAGCCGGGTCAATGTTGCGTCTGCGAGCAGCAATGATTTCAAGCTGTGGCTTGACTTCAACCTGGCCAGGTCGGTATTCTTCTGGAATGGCGAATTCCTGCTGAAGCCCTATCTGGTCGTGTTCAACGATCAGGTGATGTCCAGGATCAAGGGACAGGTGCTGCCTGAAGGCGGAACGGCTCTTGTCACTGCGATAACGGGGACTGATACGCTGTACGCCATACCCTTCGACGAGGGTAATTACCAGTTCCGCAATGTGCCTGCAGGTACTTACTCCATCAGCTTTAAAGGGCGCAATGGATACCAGGACACTACGGTAACGAATATCAAGGTAGACTCGATGAAGGTTGTTACCGTGCCGACGGTGAAGCTCCATAAATAGTTCATCCATAATCATTTAATCTCCCAATAGCTAAGACGCATGTCTTAGCTATTTTTTTTAGTAACTTGCGGGGATATGGAAGAGAGCATCGAAGTATCCGGGGCCCGGGTACACAATCTGAAGAACATAGACATCCGCATCCCGAAAAACCAGTTGGTGGTTATCACAGGCATCAGCGGCAGCGGCAAGTCATCTCTGGCATTTGATACGATCTATGCCGAAGGTCAGCGACGGTATATGGAGAGTTTTGGCGCCTATGCGCGTCAGTTCATAGGGGATATGGAGAGGCCTGATGTGGATAAGATCACGGGCCTGAGTCCGGTCATTTCCATCGAACAGAAGACGACCAATAAGAATCCGCGGAGTACTGTCGGCACGGTTACCGAGATATATGATTTCCTTCGTCTGCTGTTTGCCCGTATCGGGGAGGCCCACTCCTATAACACCGGCAAGAAGATGGTCAAGTTCAGCGAGGAAGAGATCGTGGAGAATGTCTTTAAAAAATTCAAGAACAAGAAAATATCCATTCTGGCGCCGTTGGTTCGTGGCCGTAAGGGGCACTACCGCGAGCTTTTCGAGGATATCCGGAAGAAGGGTTATCTCAAGGTGCGCGTCGACGGAGAAGTAAAGGACCTCGTCGCGAAGATGCAGGTTGACCGTTATAAGATACACGATATAGAGGTTGTTATTGATCGTCTGGCCGTCACGGAGGATATGAAGGTCCGGCTCGGGCAGAGCGTCCAGAAAGCCCTGCAGATGGGCAAGGACCTGCTGTTCCTTCTGCTGAATGACGACAACAGGGTATTGCAGTACAGCAAGCAGCTGATGTGTGAGGATACCGGTATCAGCTATGAGGAGCCTTCGCCGAATAGTTTTTCCTTCAACTCGCCCTATGGCGCCTGTCCCACTTGCAAGGGGCTTGGGGCGGTCTACCAGATCAGCATGGATGCGATCATCCCGGATGCGACGAAGAGCATCAATGAAGGGGGGATCGAGCCGCTGGGCGAAGAGCGCGAAGCATATATGTTCCGGCAGGTGCAGCAGCTGGCGAAGAAGAACAAGTTCAGCCTGGACGTGCCGATCAAAGACATGCCAAAGAAGGCGCTCAACCTGGTGCTCTACGGCACCGAGGCGGGTGAAACTTCGCTGGATCTGGACTACGACGAGAATGCGGCTCCCGGGCAGATGTATGCTGCAGAATATGAAGGGGTGATCAATGCATTGAAACGCTGGTTCTCCGGCGGGACCACCGATGCGCTTCGGGAGTGGGTGGAGCGGTTTATGGAACTGCGGACCTGCGAGACCTGTGGCGGTACGCGTCTTCGAAAGGAGAGCCTTTGGTTCACGGTAGCGGAGAGGAACATCGCGGAGCTGAGCGCCATGAATCTCAACAAGCTGGTAGACTGGTTCGATGGGGTGGAGAAGAAGCTGAGCAATAAACAGAATATCATTGCGAAGGATATACTGAAGGAGATCAGGGAGCGGCTGCGCTTCCTGTCGGATGTTGGGCTTACCTATCTTACGCTCAACCGGGCGTCGCGTACGCTGAGCGGTGGTGAGTCGCAGCGTATACGTCTGGCGACGCAGATCGGTTCACAGCTCCAGGGTATCACCTATATTCTGGATGAGCCGAGCATCGGCCTTCACCAGCGGGACAATCACCGGCTGATAGAGGCGCTGAAAAACCTTCGTGATATAGGCAATAGCGTACTGGTTGTGGAGCATGACAAGGACATCATGCTGGCGGCAGACTATCTTGTGGATATCGGGCCGAAGGCCGGCTATCATGGTGGTCGGGTGGTCGCCCAGGGGCGTCCGCCTGCCTTGCTTGAGCTGGACACGCTGACCTCTTCCTATCTCAATGGTCATCGAAGGATCGAGGTGCCGACGGAAAGGAGAAAGGGTAATGGCAAGTTCCTGGAGCTGAAAGGAGCTAAGGGCAACAACCTGAAGAATGTCGATGCAAAATTCCCTTTGGGCAAGCTGATCGTCATTTCGGGTGTGAGCGGCAGCGGGAAGAGCACGCTGATCAATGAAACGCTCTATCCTATTCTGAGCAAGCATGCCTATGGCTCACGCGTCAGTCCGCTGGCGTATAAGAGCGTCAAGGGGCTGGAAAATATCGATAAGGTCATCGAGATCGACCAGTCTCCCATTGGACGTACGCCGCGCAGCAATCCGGCTACCTACTGCGGTTTTTTCACCGACATACGAACGCTCTTCGCGTCTGTGCCCGAGGCGAAGATCAGGGGTTATAATGCGGGGCGGTTTTCATTTAACGTAAAGAGTGGTCGCTGCGACGTCTGTGAGGGCGGCGGCATGCGCGTGATAGAGATGAATTTCCTGCCGGACGTATATGTCCACTGCGAAAAGTGCAACGGTAAGCGCTATAACCGCGAGACCCTGGAGATCCGCTACAAGGGGAAGTCGATCAGCGATGTGCTGGATATGACGGTAGACGAGGCCGTGGAATTCTTCCAAAATGTGCCGTACCTGTACCGCAAAATAAAGGTGCTGCAGGAGGTGGGTTTGGGCTATATCACGCTGGGGCAGTCGGCCGTAACCCTTAGCGGTGGCGAGGCCCAGCGGGTAAAATTAGGTACCGAGCTGGGAAAGAAGGATACCGGCAAGACCTTTTATATTCTCGACGAGCCGACTACGGGGCTGCATTTTGAGGATATCCGTCATCTGCTGGACGTGCTCAACAAATTGGTCGACAGGGGCAACACCGTCCTTGTCATCGAGCACAATTTGGACGTGATCAAGGTGGCGGATCATATCATCGATCTCGGCCCGGAAGGCGGGGATGGCGGGGGCCGGATACTTTTTGAAGGTACTCCGGAAGAGCTGGTTAAGAATAAGGAAAGTTTTACAGCAAAATTCTTAAAGGACGAATTAAAAAGGTAAGGAAAGATGGAGCGTATTATAATCGACATGGACGAGGTTATTGCTGATCCGATGGGTGAAATGATCGAATGGTATCGAAGAGAGCATGGTGGGGATGTTGATTTCGGCAAGATGGATGGCAGTTGGCTAAAGGGTTTTCCGGAGAAGGATCAGGCGATGGTCCTGGAGCGGCTGAAGTCGCCGGGTTTCTTTCGCCATCTTCCTGTCATGGAGGACAGCCAGGATGTGCTGCGGGAGCTCAATAAGAACTACGAGGTATTTATTGTTTCGGCGGCGATGGAATTTCCCAATTCTCTAAAGGACAAGCTGGAATGGCTGGCCGATCATTTTCCTTTCCTGAACTGGCGGCAGATTGCGCTGACAGGCAGCAAGGACCTGGTATTCGGGGACTATATGATCGACGATCACGTAAAGAATCTGAAGGGTTTCAAGGGGAAGCCCTATATGTATACGGCCGTGCATAACTTAGGCGTGACGGGCTATGACAGGATCGGCAACTGGAAGGAGGCGGCGAAGATCTTTTTGAAATAGGCGAAAGCTTTCGAGGCAGGGGGTAGACTGCGTGAATCGAGCAGGGCGTGATCCAATAAGCGGTAGCAGGGAGTGATCAATAAAATCGTTTTGTTTGTAAAGGGTACCTAAATAGGGAACGGATCAGGTTTTACTTAACCTTCGGATATTCGGATTTTACCAATTTCCCTGCTTGCTTATTGGTTGTTCGTTTGAACGGCTGCGGTTCCGGCGATCATCTCACCTTTACCTGGCCGTTCTCAATACGCTCGTCATCGGTAAAGACCTCGAAGAGGAAATTACCTTCTGAAATATTGGTCAAAACCGTTGTTTCACGGTTACGGATCTGTGTTTGGGAGACCAGTCTGCCGTCCATGTCAAACAGGAAAAGCTGGTATACTTTCCCGCTCTCGCCACTGGCAGAGAAGAACAGCACCTGCTGCCTGGCGTCCGGATACAATCTGATCTTGTGTTTTCTGCTGCTCAGGGACTTACTGATTTCGATACTATGGATAGTATCGTATCCTGAAGGATGGTTCCCGCCGGCAGGAGAGGCGCCGGCTGAGGTCTGAATGCAAAGGACCAGGCCAAGTGCAGCCAGTCCGTTGAGCAAACGGGGAGAGAGAAATGTTTTCTTTAGGGGTACAGTTTTCATCATAGCTCAATTGATTTCATTCAATCAATAAAAAAGATAGGGTACGGATCAATAACAACTAAAACAACAAACAACTACGGTCAAAATATAGTACGATCAACAACTTAGACAATTAGAACCTCAACAGCGGACAGTGTGTCGAGTTCCTCCATCGGCTGGCGCTGTTGCCGCCGAGACGGATCCCCAATTTGAACTGGGCCGTGAAATAGGCGTCGTTCTGGGAGGGGTCACCTCTTTTATATCCCGGGCGGTAACCCTGTGACTGTAAGGCTGGCGGAGTCTTATTGGCCATCGCGGCTGCTATCGGAGCCAGCGAGGGAGAAAGGTATTTGTAAAAGAGGCTCGGGTCTACGTATCTCGTGCTCACGTCATCGATATAGTCGGTAAAGGTCTTGCGGTGAATTATTTCAAACGCTACATTCACATTCTCGCTGATAAAATATTTGATACCAACACCGATCGGAATATTCATCTGGGTCAGCTTGTAGTTCTTTCTATCGGCGTATTCGGGGAAGCCCTGGCCTTCCGTGTGGAGGGGCTGCAGATCGACCCAGTAGGTATCGCCGTTAGGAGCTTTGTAGCTACCCTGCGGATTGAAGTGGAACATGCCCAGGCCGATCACGCCGTAGGGGCGGAGGCGGGCTGTGATGTCTTCCGGGTCTTCTTCGAGGAATACGGTCGGATAGACTTCGGCCATTATAGTTCCTTCAATTATTTTGCTGCGGAAGTCCAGGTTACGGTTAAGACGAGTCACCTCATCACCGCCTTTCGGCTTGATCTCGTTGTCGGCGCCTTCGATCGCGCCATAGTTCAGCGATAAACGGAAACCTAACCATTGCATGGGATAAGCAGCGACGTATGCACCCACCGCGAGCTTGGTGGTCGTCATATTATAGTCTTTGATAAAGGTTGTTCCCTTGCCCGCGTGACCTCCGAGGTCACCCAGAAACACCATGGGTCCGAGGGTTAAACCCATTTCGGTGTTATTCCTGGCCTCTTCCTGGCTGTATGACGTAGAATTCAGACATAGGGTAGCGGCTAACACGAACAAACACTTCCATGATAAGGAGTGTAGACTCTGTTTCATTTGATATTAGATTTAGTTTTCCGATGGTTTGGATTCCGTTTTTCAACCGGACCCCGTCCGGTTATTGAAAAAGGGGACTCTGTAGTAAGAAACGAAAAAAGGGCGTTTAATTGTGTATCAAACGTCAACAATTTTATCCACAGCAAGACAGAATAAGGCATTTGCCTTAAGATTCAATAGGTAATAGCATCTCAATGTGTTCAATTCCATCTTCGAGATAAATGTCTCCTTTTTGGACAAAGCCAAAGGATCCGTAAAAACTTTTTAGATAGTATTGAGCGCCTATGCGTATATACCTTTTTCCATGTAGTGAGTATAAGGTCTTGATGCTTTGGACGAGCAGGTCGCGTCCGATGCCGCGGCCTCTGGCGACTGGTGAAGTTACGATGCGTCCTATCGAAGATTCCTCATAGGAAATTCCCGCGCGGAGGATTCGTGAATATCCCAACAGCTGGTCGTCTTCCCACCCCATGAGGTGGTGGCAATGGAGGTCTTTGTTATCCATATCGAGGAATACACAGTTCTGTTCGACGACGAATACTTCGCTGCGGAGGCGCAGGATGGCGTAGAGCTCTTTTGTGATTAATTCGTCGAAGCTTTTGCAGGTCCAGGTTATCATTGTTCAGTATCTGTATTTTTCTCCCCAGAGTCCTTTGAGGAATTTGCGGAGCTCTTCTTCGCGTGCGTTATTACCGGGTTCATAGAATTTTGTTCCGGCGATCTCATTTGGCAGGTATTCCTGCAGTGAGAAATTGCCTTCGTAGCTGTGGCTGTATTGGTAGCCTTTTCCGTAGTCCAGGTTTTTCATCAGCCGGGTAGGTGCGTTGCGGATATGGAGCGGCACTGAGAGGTCGCCGTGCGTTCGTACCGCTGCCTGTGCTGCCCCGATGGCGACGGTTGCGGAGTTGCTTTTCGGCGACGAGGCGAGGTAGATCGCGCACTGGGAGAGGATCAGGTTTGATTCGGGATAACCGATCTTAATTACTGCCTCGAAGCAGGCGTTGGCAAGAAGAAGGGCGTTTGGATTGGCGTTTCCGATGTCTTCGCTTGCGAGGATGAGCATTCTGCGGGCGATGAATTTTACGTCTTCGCCGCCTTCGATCATTCTTGCCAGCCAGTATACAGCCGCGTTGGGGTCGCTGCCACGGATGCATTTGATGAATGCGGAGATGATGTCGTAGTGTTGCTCGCCTTTCTTGTCGTACAGGGCGATGCGCTGTTGTGCGATCTCCATTACCAGTTCGTCGGTTATCACTGCGTCTTTTCCTGCTGCATCGCACACTACTTCGAGGAGATTGAGCAGCTTTCGGGCGTCTCCGCCGGAGATATTGATAAGGGCGGTGGTTTCTTTGAGCCGGATGCCTGAGCTTCGGAGCTCTTCGTCGTCTCTGAGTGCGTTGTGCAGCAGCCGGGTCAGGTCTTCTTCTGCCAGCGGTTTGAGGACGTAGACCTGGCATCTGCTGAGCAAGGCGCTGTTGACCTCAAAAGACGGGTTTTCGGTGGTTGCTCCGATGAGGGTGACGATCCCTTTTTCGACGGCTCCCAGCAGGGCGTCCTGTTGTCCCTTATTGAAGCGGTGTATCTCGTCGATGAACAGGATGGCTTTTTCGCGCTCTTTTGCTTCTGCGATCACTTCCCGGACCTCTTTGACTCCCGCGGAGATGGCGCTGAGGGTATAGAAGGGTACCTGCAGGCTATTCGCAATGATGCCGGCGATGGTCGTTTTACCCGTTCCAGGCGGTCCCCAAAGGATCATGGAGGGGGGCTTGCCGTGTTCTATGGCCGTCCGGAGCACGCTCCCTTTGCCGGTCAGGTGCTGCTGACCAACCAGCTGATCGAGGGTTTGCGGCCTTAGCCGCTCTGCCAGAGGGGCTTTGGAAGATGACATAACAAAATTTTAAGTGACAATAGTACAACAAGTTACCCGTTTTCATGTTTAAATTGGAGGACAAAGCCGGGGGGAGTCCGGCTTGTACCCTCCGGGGTACAAACTTTAAAATGCCATAGGATGAGGGGAAGGTTACTTTTTTTAATGGCTTTTTTTGTGTTTCCGGGATCCAGAGTCCCTGCTCAGGCCGTCGTTTCTGATGAACCCTCTTCCACCGAGGCTCCCAATAATCCACATTCTCATGGTGGTGACGGCGGCAGGGCAGGTGCAGGCGTCTACAGCAGAAGCAGCCTCTCCACCCCTCAAACCGGCAAGCTTTCGGGTGTGGAGAATTATGCGCTTAACCGTGCGGGTATCGTGATGATCCGTACTGAGTATTCCGCGAACGTATATGTGAACAGCATGAAAATGGATGCCAGGGCCTTTAATGCCCTGCTTGACTCCATTCAAAATCTGGACCATGGCGGTGGGGTCACGGCCGAGCAGAAGCTCGATATCGTGCTGAAGGAGATGAACAGCCGTCCTGCCCGATTTTTTCAGACGACGTTCGACTATATCAAACAGCCTGAGCAGATCACTGCTACGGGTACTGGATTTTTTCTCACGGGAAATGGCTATGTGGCTACCAATTGCCATTTGATCGAGCGGGAGGAGTCTTTTATCCGCCGGCAGTTCATTCTCTCTGCCTTCCATCAGATAACGGATGCGAGCATCGCTGCGCTGGAGACCTCCTGGGCCACGCATTTTACCGAGCAGCAGCGGAGCCTGCTTTATAATACCTATGCGTCTGTCTACTCGCGTCTTTTTTCCATGATCCTGTATGACCTGAAGAAGGATATCTACGTAGTGTACAGGAGCGATGCGAACAGCCTGCGCAGCGATACGGTCAAAAAGCCTGCAACTGTCATCGCGAAGGGTGAGCCGATGCCGGGGAAGGATATCGCTATTCTGAAGATTGCGGCCGGTGAAGATATGCCTGTGCTCAGGCTTACGCAGTCGGGGCTGCCGCAGGTGGGGGAGCAGCTGTTCGTTTATGGGTATCCTGGTCCTGTTACGAACAACGACTTTGTATCATCGGCCTCGGCGATCGAGCCTACGATGACCACGGGTATCGTCAGCGCGATCAAAAAGTCGGTTGGCGGATGGCCGCTGGTCCAGATGGACGCCAACATCAACCATGGCAGCAGCGGTGGTCCGGTCTGTAATGAGAGGGGGGAGGTGATCGGGCTGACGACGTTCGGCAGCCTGGAGAATACCGGCGGTTTGGCGGCGGGATTGAATTTTGCCGTGCCGGTCGCCATCCTTTACGAGTTTTTGGATTCTGTCAATCCGGGGATCAGCCAGTCTACCCGTCTTTTTTCCCAGGGGCTGTCGGCGTTTGAGCAGGGTCATTACCGGGCGGCACTTGGCAAGTTTGAGGCAGTGCAGAAATACAACAGCCATTATCCGGGGCTTTATACCTATATCGCGAGCTGCCAGGAGAATATCCGGAATGGCCGGGCGGCGATGGAGCCGGTGACCCGGCTCCTGATCATCGTCAGCATTCTTTTGGCGCTGACCGGGCTTGTGGCAGTGATCAGGGCTGGTCGTTCGGTCTGGCGTCGTCGTTAGATGTGACGTCGCTTTGTCTCACAAGGTAGTACCATCGCAGCAGACGGAAATTCAATACCGCGTTCACACACACGGCGACGCCGAGGAATATGAAAAATCCTCCAATAAATTTAATGGCCTGAATAGTGTCAAGCCGGTCTTTGAAGACGGGATTCTGAGCGTCTTTTATTGCTGTGAGGGTCCGTTCGGGATTGAGCACTATGGCGAGGCCGACGAGCAGCAAGAGAAAGCCGATGAACTCAGCGACCAGGCCTACAAAACGGATTCCTGTCGGTGTCTGGCTGTTGAGCTTTGCGGCAGGATGCCGGATGCTTTTGTGCAGCTGCAGGCCGGCGTATGCATTCAGTGGAATGGACGCCATCAATACGAGAGAAATGACCATTACGGAGTCCATTTTTGCGATGGTCGGCAGCGCGCTGATGAGGTTGACGCCCCAAAAGATCAGATTGAACCAGCTAAGGATGGCTGCTATTTTCAGGGCTGTCTTCATATATTCTCTCTTTTCACGTTCAGCTGGATCGACAGTTCGGTCAGCTGTTTGTCGTCTATAGTGCTGGGTGCATCGAGCATTACGTCGCGACCGCTGTTGTTCTTCGGGAAGGCGATGAAGTCGCGGATGCTTTCGCTGCCGCCAAGGATCGCGCAGAGCCGGTCGAATCCAAAGGCGATGCCGCCGTGCGGCGGGGCGCCATATTCGAAGGCGCCGAGCAGGAATCCAAATTTATGCAGGGCTTCTTCCCGGCTCATCCCGAGGGCGGTGAACATCTTCTCCTGGAGCTCGCGCTGGAAGATACGGATCGAGCCGCCGCCGATCTCATTGCCGTTCAGCACCATGTCGTAGGCGTTTGCCTTGATATGGTTGTAGGGGTGCTCGAGGTATTTTTCGGCGTTCTCTATCACCGGGTTGTTATTGATCATGACCTGGATGTCCGAGGGTTTGGGAGAGGTAAAGGGGTGGTGACGGGCTACCCAGCGGTTATCTTCTTCGGCGTATTCGAACAACGGGAAGTCGAGGACCCAAAGGAGCTTGAACTCGTTGTCCTTACGGAATCCCAGGCGTTTGCCCATTTCCAGTCTCAGCTCGCTGATGGCTTTGCGGGTCCGTTCTTCTTTTCCTGCCAGGAGAAGGAGGAGGTCGCCCTTTTGGGCGCCGGCGGCTGTGGCGATCGCCTTCAGCCTTTCTTCGGAATAGAATTTATCGACGCTGCTTTTCAGGGTTCCGTCCGTATTGTATTTAATATAGACCAGGCCCTTCATGCCAATCTGCGGACGTTTGACCCACTCGGTCAGCTCATCGGTCTGCTTGCGGGTGTATTCGCTGCAGCCGGGCGCGGATATGGCGAGGACCGTTTGCGCGTCATCGAATACGCCAAAGCCGGCGCCATTGATGAGTTCGCCGTTGGCCGGCTGTTTGCCGCCTATCGTAAACGCGGACCTGAGATTGAGGATCTGCATGCCAAACCGGATGTCGGGCTTGTCGTTGCCGTACTGCCACATGGCTTCTTCCCAGGTCATTCGCTCTATCTTTTCGGTATAGTCGATATTCTTAACCGTCCTGAAGATATGCCTGATCATGCCTTCGAACATTGCTAGTATGTCTTCCTGTTCGACAAAGCTCATTTCGCAGTCGATCTGGGTGAATTCGGGCTGTCTGTCGGCGCGGAGGTCTTCGTCGCGGAAACATTTGACGACCTGGTAGTACCGGTCGTATCCGCTGACCATGAGCAGCTGTTTAAAGGTCTGTGGGGACTGGGGCAGGGCATAGAATTGTCCGGGGTTCATCCGGGAAGGCACGACGAAGTCCCTGGCGCCTTCCGGTGTCGATTTGATGAGGAAAGGCGTTTCCAGGTCCATGAAATTATTCTCATGGAGGTAGTTGCGCGCCGCCCGGTTGACGGCGTAGCGCAGCTCGAGGTTCTTTTTTACGGCCTGGCGACGCAGGTCAAGGTAGCGGAATTTCATCCGCAGGTCATCGCCTCCGTCTGTATCGTCCTGTATCGTAAAGGGAGGGGTCACGGATCTGTTGAGGATGGTAAAGGAAGTGACCTTTAATTCGATCTCACCGGTCGGCAGTTGCGGATTCCTGGCGGTGCGCTCACTGACCTCTCCTTTTACCTGCAAGACGAACTCGCGGCCCAGCGGATTGTCTGCGAGCTCTTTGTTCAGCTCTTCTCCGAATAGCAGCTGAGTGAGACCATACCGGTCACGAAGGTCTACAAACGTAATACTGCCGAATTTACGCACCGTCTGCACCCAGCCGGCCAATGTCACGGACTGTCCAATATTTGATGCTCTTAATTCCCCACAGGTATGAGTTCGATACATGCCCTTTATTTTTTGTAAGAGGAGCAAAGGTATGGATGATGCGGGAAAATTCAGTATTTTTCGCACCGATGTCCAGCGGCGCTGTCAATATGATCGGCTTTATCCTGTTGGGGGTTGCCCTTGCCCGGCTGGCGCCGCATTGCTGGGTGTGGGTCAAAAAGAAGAAGACCGTCCGGGTCTATGCAAGAAGGCATGACGATTTTGAGTCGCTGCTCTGCCGGTATAATCCCTATTTCAGAAGCCTGGACAAGGCGGGAAGGGAGCGGTTCCTTCGCCGGGTACTGCTCTTCATGGAGCTAAAAAAGTTCGAATACATCGACCTCGAATCCCAGGAATGCATGCCACTGCTGGTCAGCGCAGCGGCGGTACAGCTGACCTTTGGTCTGGAGCATTTCCTGCTGGACTTCTTTCACACGATCTATATAATTAAGGATAAATATCGATATGGCCTGTACAATATGCCCTTTGAAGGGCATGTCAGCGAGGAGGGGATCTATTTGTCCTGGGCTCATTTTATGAAGGAGTATGACGACTATTCGGATGGCCAGAATGTGGGGCTTCACGAGATGGCGCATGCTCTTTCCTATGTCAACTTCACCGTCCAGGACGGGCGGGACAATTCTTTTTATCATCATTTTAACGATTTCTCGTTGATAGCCCGCCCCATTTTTGAACGGATGCAGGCGGGGGAGACGAATCTTCTCCATTCATATGCGGCCACTAACTATCAGGAATTCTGGGCCGTCTGTATCGAGACTTTTTTCGAGCGGAGCAGCTCATTCAGGCGGCAGCTGCCCGAG
This sequence comes from Bacteroidota bacterium, assembly GCA_018267585.1. Lineage (GTDB taxonomy): Bacteria > Bacteroidota > Bacteroidia > Chitinophagales > Chitinophagaceae > Puia. Next base: position 58,871 of record JAFDYE010000333.1, on the reverse strand, counting down.
CTGTATTTTGCCCTTTGTTCGCTGCTCAACCAGGATCCGCTGACGCCGGGTAAGATACTGGTGTCCGGGTTGGAAGCCTGAGCCGGCGGTCGGGCGAAGTTTTTGCAGACTGGTGCTGCTTTCCCCCGGAAGCTGCGGTTGTTCGTGTTTAAGTTATTGATTATAATCTATTTACATAGATAAAATAAAACATTTCCACAACTCTTCGCATTTTCAAAAATTCTTTTTATTTTGTTTGCCTATCCGTACGATTCATTCCTCTTGATTAAACCCGCCTACAGGTTTTCCACTCTAATCTGAAAGCCTTAGTTCCGTATCCAACAGCCAATGCAAGACCCGATTGACGTGTTCGCCGATCGTCCATTTGAAAAGACAGAAAAATGAACCTTATGGAAATCGTTGTCATTATTTCATTGGTAATTGGTATTCTTCTTCTGAATCGCCCGGTCACAGTTCTATGTCAGCGTCTGTACACCAGGCATCAGTTCAAACGTTTTATTGCCCGGGAGACATTCTATCACTCCGTTGTTTCGCGACATTTTCGATATTATAACCGGCTGGGTCTTGAAGAGCAACGAAAATTCCTTTTTCGCACCTATCTTTTCCAGCACGCGAAGAATTTCCACTATATAGAGGTCGAGCCTTCGGCTGAGATGCCGATCCTCGTCAGTGCGGCTGCCGTGCAGCTGACCTTTGGCCTGGACAAGTTCAAGCTGAACTATTTCGATGATATTTTTATTCTCCGGGACGACTATCACTATGGGTATTATTCCCGGCCTTTTATGGGGCATGTGGATCAGACGGGCATCTATCTCTCCTGGGATAATTTTATGAAGGGAATTTCCGGTCAGACTGCCAATTGCAATGTTGGTCTGCATGAGATGGCGCATGCGCTCGCATATGTCAATTTCATCACCCAGACGGAAGAGGACAGGCATTTCAAGAAGGAGTTCCCGAATTTCTCCAAGGTGGCCCGTCCGATCTTTACTTCCATGCAGCAGGGGGAGGTACGCGCAAAGAACCTGCTCGGGGACTATGCGGCTACCAACTATCACGAATTCTGGGCGGTTGCGGTGGAAGTATTCTTTGAGAGTCCCGTGGCGTTCAGGCATGAATTGCCCGAGCTTTACGAGGCGATGGCCTGTGTCCTCAATCAGGACCCCCTCAACTTTATATCGGGCAGCACCACGATCATTCGTCGGCCCGAGGCCAAGAAGATCTCAGAAGAGACGATCGCATCTAGCGCGAAAGAAGCTTTATAAACCGCTGTACGTCGGCGTCCGGCCTTATGGGACTGCCTGTAGTGATATGTGCCGCCAGTTGCCGCGCGAAATAGGGCGCCAGTGAGCAGCCTTTTGTTCCCATTCCGTTGAGGATGCCCACGGGGCGATATAGCGGATGAAAGCCTACGAACGGCCGTCTTTCGATCGTTGCCGGCCGTACTGAGGCGAGATGGTCTACAATTGTAAAAGGCAGCTTCACCCAATTCTTTAAGAGCAACTCAGTCTTCTCCCGGAACATTTTGGTCGGTGCTTCTGTATTGAATGACCATTCGTAGGAGGAGCCTGCCCAGTATAGACCGTCCCGCCAGGGAGCGAGGCTGATCCCTTTTTTGAATACGGGACTTTCGGTCGTGGTGCAGCCCTTTAGTCCCGGGATGTCGACGATAAGAACCTCTCCTTTGTTGGGGGCGAAGGGTAGTCTCGGGAACCAGGGGCTGGTGAAGCTTTCGATGCCGTCGCAGAAGATCACTCTGCGGGCGGTCAGGTCCCCGTACCGCACCTGGTCCGTCCCTATCTGAAGCTGTTCTTTTTCAAATCGTTGTTCGAGCAGGAACCCCTGCTCCAGCATCCTTTTTCGGGCGGCGGCCAGCAGGCCCTGCATGTCTACGAGGTAGCAGGGGCGGATCGTTCCAAATCCCATTTCATAACGAAAGCAGGCGTTCCAGCGCGTTTCGTCAGCGGGCAGGTTGAGGTAGCTGCCGTTCTGTGCGAGCCGGTCGAGGAAGGCCAGCCGCATTTGTGCGGTCGGGAAGAAGTCTGTTATGCTTGTCTCCGATAGGTAGCTGTCGCCCAGCATGGCTGCCAACTGTCCATACGATTCCAGTGCGGAAGCGAGCAGTTCGTCGATCATCCAGGTCGTTACCAGGCGCCTTCCGGTCACGGGATTGATGAGTCCGGCGGCTATTCGGGAAGCAGAATAGGGTCTGAGCTCGTCTATCACAAGGTGGGGTACCCCGGCTCTTTCCAGGTGGAAGCTGAGAAAAGTTCCGCAAATCCCTTGTCCGATGATCAGTGTATCTACCTGCTGTGCCATGTTGTCGTGGTTCGAAGTTTGCTATAATGTAGTGACTGTCCTTCGGGCGTTTTGGGCATCCCGAAGGTAAATGTAAATAATCCCCTAAAATGAACACAAAATGCTGGGTTTAAGGTTTCAACGAAGGGGCCGGCCGGTCGGGTTGACGGGCCGGCTGGCGCAGATCGGCTTTAGGCGTGTATACGACAGTGTCAATCAATACGGTATTAAAAAAGGGGTCGATGAGATGGGTATCGACGCCTTTATCGAACACTGTGCCCGGCTTGCGGCTGGCACGGGTGCCGTGACCGGGCTTGGTGGTCCTGTTACCTTCCTGATCGGTATTCCCGCCGATATGGTGAACAATCTGATGCAGCAATTCCGCGTGACGCTTGGCATCCTCTACCACCGCCGGGGAACGTATAATATTGCATTCGACGAGTTCATGTCCATTGTCGCCGTCAGCGTTGGTGTCGAAGCGGGCATGATCATGACGCGGGGCATGCTGGAACACGTTGCCGAGCGTCTTCTGATCCGTATGGGTGCGAAGGCCGGCGGGCGGCTGATCCCGCTGGTCGGCGCCGTTATCGGAGGCACTACCAACTATTTCTTCATCAAGGGTGTGGCCCGGTCGGTGCGACGGCTGCCGCTCTAGGGCGCTGCCTCTACGCTGACCCGGATACCTTCGCTGTGGTAGGCAAATTCCGGCGCATACATGCATTCGATGGTAGTGATCCCATTGCTGAAATTGCCGGCCTGTCCTACCGTCAGCGGATATTCGAATATGTAAGTCCCCCGGGGCAGCGACGGGAAGAAGAAGTCCGTGCTTGCGTCCCTTGTGCTCTCGTAGTAGCCCAGGCCATCCTGCCATTTGTACCGGCTGATTACGTTGACCGGTTCCATACAAGCCGCCCGCATATCTTTCATATGCACGTATTCCATGCTTCTATCCGCCTTTAGCTGTATGCGTACGACAACCTTGTCGCCGGGCTTCAGCACGCCGTTATCGGCGACCGGGTCCAGGACCCTGCCGGAGCTGGTGATCCGTTCGATGAATAGTCGTTTTGTGATGCTTAGCGGCGTCTTGCCGCCGCCGGGTGGGGTGATCTTATCGAGCAGGTCGAAGTACTGCCAGTATACCGCGCCCCAGGCCGGGGAGCCGGCTCCGGCGGTTCTTCCGCTGCTCATCGTTACGGTGATATTGCCCATCGCCGGGTTTATAAAGGGTGCGTCGAATACTTTTTTGAAATAGCCCGTACCGACTTCGCCGGGGGCCTGCTCTATGAGCTTTTCGCCTAATTTGATCGTTACGTTCTTTTCGTCGATCGTCCAGCCTGTATCGCCCACCAGCAAGGCGTAGCAGGCGTCAGCGGTTGCTTTTGTCGTGCGCCAGCTATGGGTCTGTTTTTGTTTGAGCAGCCAGGTCTTCAGGTCACGGTCGGCGACCTTATCTGCGCTGATCTCCCGGAAGGCCTCGATCAGCAGGGATTGTATCTCGATCGGCGCCTCGTACCAGTAGTAACCGCCTTCCATGCCCTTCCAGTACATTCCTTTTTCCTCGTCGACGATGGCGGTCTGCTTCAGCGATCTGATGATGTCCTTTGCAGTCTGTACGTCGCCGGTCCTGAAAAGGGCGAGTGCGATCATGCCTTGCATATATTTACTGCGGCTGACCCATGTGCCCTGCACCTGTTTGCGGAAATAGCTGACGGCGGGCAGGATGCTTCCCGGTATGCCATAGTCGTTGAAGAAGCTGCGCATATAGAGGTACTGAACGGGCAGTTCTCCGATCGGCGGAGCTATTGGTTTGCCCGAAGGCAGGGGTCTGGATCTCCGCTCGTCTTCTTTCAACGATTCATATTTCTTTTTCATCTGTTCGTCGACGTAGGCCAGCGCCTGTCTGATCAGTCCGCTGACTTTGGGTGCGGCGGCTTCGGGTATCGCTTTCAGCTGCTGCAGGTGTCCGATGCCGGTGAGAATATATTGGGTGATATAGAGGTCGGTGGGGCCGCCATTGAACCAGGCAAAGCCGCCGTCGGGGGACTGCATTGCTTTCAGCTTCCCGAAGGTGGCTTCGAGCTCTGCGGACATGCGGCTCATATCAAAGAGCAGGGCAACATTCTTTTTCTGCTGCTCTTCGGTCTTGCCCCGCAGAACCCAGGGTGTCTCTTCCAGGAGTACAGATCTCAGCTCCTGGTTCTTTTGCAGGTTGCTAAGGAGAGCGGCCGTGTCCCGGCTCTTCCAGCGCTGGAATACGTCTTTCAGCCGGGGAGAGGCCGATACGATCCGGCTGGCAAGGGCGTTGGCATACCACCTATTGAATGTCTGTTCTGCGCATTCATAGGGATATTCGGTCAGATAGGGCAGCGATTGGACGGCATACCATACCGGGTTGGCGGTGAACTCTACCGTGAGTGCATGGTGGTTGAGGGTCTCGCTGTTACCGCTATGCAGGAGCTTTTCGAATGTGAACAGGCGTGTTCCGTCGCCTTTCATATTCAGGGGAAGGGTCTCGGTGACCAGCAAGCGGTTGCTCACGACGGGCAGCGTTGCTTCTTCGCCGTCGCTATAGCTGTGCGATTGTGCGGTCAGTTTGTAGGTCAGCGGCCGGTTGTACTGGAAGGGCACTACCAATGGGAAGCTGACGATTATGCTTTGGCGGGGTCCTACTGTAAAATATTGGTTGGGTTGCCGGTTGGTAAACCATCCATCGGCGGTCTGCCCCGTCGTGGGATCCGTCAGCTGCAGGGCCACCTGTCCGGTCATCTCGGAGTCGGTGAGGTTGACCACTTTTACGGGAAGGTCCATATGGTCGCCTTCGCGCAGGAATCGTGGGGTATTGGGCTGGACCATCAATTCTTTTTGGGTGATGACGGTCTTTTCAGAGTAGCCGAAGGCGAGGTCTTTTGTGTGCGCCAGTGTCATCCATTTCCAGGAGGTGAGCGCTTCGGGCATGGTGAAGGAGAAGCTTACGCTGCCGTTGCTGTCCGTCCGGAGGTCGGGAAAGAAGAAGGCCGTTTCGTTGAAGTTCTTTCGCAACCCGGGGAGCTGCTGAGCCAACCCGGCGCGCGATCCTTCCGCTGCGGTCGCAAGAACGCCGTCTCTGATGGATTGCGGTTCGTTGCCAGCTTCAGCCGGGTTTTGTCCGCGGATAGAGATCTGCGGCGCGGCCGCTGCTGCCAGCACCCGTCCCTCTTTCCTGAACATCATCACGCTGCCACTGCCGGTCGACAGCAGCTCGTCGTAGACTTTGGCGTATTGGGGAACATAATTCCAAGGCGCGACCCGTGTCACGCTATAGCCGCTGACGAAGCTGCTGCCGAGCCAGGGAACAGGCGAGGTAAACTCCGGATAGACGGAAGGGGTGGTCCATTGGTGCAGCTCAAACTGATCCAGTGAGGCATCGTACATTGAAGCCAGCACTTCCGCCGATACCTTGTCCCGCTGTTGTCCGCTGATGGTCACGGACCATTTTTCATTGCTGCCCGGCTGGGACTTGTCCCGGTAGCTGGCATAGTGAATATCCAGCGCCTTGTTGGTCCAGGGCACCCTTATAGTAAGGCGGTGTGTATAAAAACGGTTGTCTTTTACAAAAATATCCGAAATGCCGAGACCGCCGCGGTCGGCCTCTGTGATGGCCTGCTCCGTGACGCGGCGCTGTCCATTTAGCGTGAACGTACTGAAACTGCCGGAGGTATCGATATGCTCGGTCTTCCGGATGACATATACGTCCGCGGCGGAACTGCCCGCCTCTATCAGGGCCATGGCTCCCGGCTCTACGGTCTGGTCCTGGTTGGGGATCCAGTCATAGCGCGGGTTTGCCGGTTTCCCGGTTTTCCCGTCGAACAACTCTATATAGCGTAGGTCCTTTACTTCCTGTCCATATGCATCGGTGGCAACGGCTTCCACTCTATACCAACCTGGGAGGGTCCGGCCGGCGGGAACTTCGAATTGCAGAGGCGCCGTGCCGGAGGCTGAGCTGCCCGTCCCGTCCCACAGTTGTTCAGTCGTCGTCCAGCTATCCTTTTGCAGCTCGTCCCGATACTCGTCGTGCGGGAAGCTATCCCGGTATTCCTTTTCGGGCAGTACATACAGGTCGGGCTTCTCCCAGAGCCTGGCCCGGATGAGCTGGTCAGGCGCCTTCAGCGGGTAGATCGTCACGTGCACCGTTGAGGCCACGGGCTCTCCGGCCAGGTTTGTGCTTTTTACCATCAGCTGTTTGAGGCTGTCCGCACGCTGGCGATCACCGCCCGGCACAACAAGGGAGAGGTTCAACGCTGTATAGCCCGCCACAATGGTCGTAGCGCCGCTGCGGGTCTCGCCATTTATATCGGTAACGTCTGCCGTCACGTCGTATTCGAATCGCGGATCTGCGCTACGGTTTGCGCTGCGGTCAGGTATTGCCAGAAAACCGACACGAAAATTTCCTTTTCCATCCGTCTTCAGCTCTCCGTGCTGTATTTCCTGCACCCCACCTGCGGGCCGGCCGATCCTTCCGAAATACCAGGGGTGAGGGAATACGGTTCTTCTTATTACTCTGTATCGAACGGTAGCACCATCCAGCGCATTACCTGCATAAGCTTTGCTATTCCCTGTCACGTGGATGCTGTCGCCGGCCCGGTAGCTGCCTTTTTGTTTTTCGTACTCCACATAAAAGGTCGGGCGTTTATACTCCTCTACAGAGAAAGACGCCGAATTCCCCTTGTCGTCTTCGACCCTGAACGATCCGTTCAGCTGGCCCACTGGCAGCTGAAAGCTGCCGTGATATGATCCGAATTCATTAGTCTTCATATCCGTCGAGTCGACGGCTTCGCTATTGGCGTTATAGAGATAGACCTTTGTCGACCACGCGTCCAGGACCTTTGATTGATGTGTGGCTTTATCCTTCGTTATGGCGATCCCTTTGAAATAGACAGTCTGCCCGGGCCGGTAGATCTGCCTGTCAAGGAAAAGAAAGACCTTAGCATTCAGTTCTTCGTAATTGTCATCGTCGGAGATATGTCCGTCATACATATTTCCCAGGTCATAGCCCAGTGCCTGATCACGGATGAACAGGTGGTCGTCGGCAGTGGTGATCTCGATCATCCGGGGCCGGTAGGCCTCGTTCGCGGCGGGGTTCAGCAGCTGGAAGTGTCCCTGGCTGTCGGTCCGGTATTGGACGGCGGCTTTTACCAGGTCCTGCTTCCGGAGCCTGGGATTATATTCCTCGGTCCATAGGTGGATACTGGCATCGGTAATCGGCTGTCCGCTGCCACGGCGGAGAACGAAATAGTCCCTGCCCTTGTTGACAAAGGCGATCCCGGAAACATAAATGTATTGAACTGCCATTACCGATGTTGAGCTAAAGCCCGCGTCGGTACACCCCACCAGCGCATAAGCGCCTACGGGCAGTCTTCCGATGGCCATCTCCGTGCTGTGCTGCCTGTAGTCCCGCGTATGGGGCAGGGCCTGGTCGAACGAACGGTATATCGGCTGGTTAAAAAGGTCTGACCAGAATTTATCGTCTCCGGTATTGATATTGGGGAGGGTTGTTTTGTAGCCTTCCAGGCTTATGAGCCGAAGGTAGAGGTGATCGAAATTGCTCCATCTAACCAGGCAGCGCAGGGGTTCTCCGGGCAGATTGACTTTTTCGGCCTGCATGGCCAGCTGTTTTGCCAGCAGCTGGTCGCGCAGTGTTCTGCAGTGCTCTCTGCCCTCGCTGGAATCCTTTTGCAAAAGAACCCTCTCGCAGATAGCGAGCGCCTTTACATTGCTATACCGCAAACTGTCTCCTGTGTTACCCTCCTCGGCCTGGTTCTCGTCGCCTTTGGATCTTATCCTCAAGGGACGTACGGCGCCGGGATAGACCAACCGGCTTGCCTGCAGATACCAGGCTTGCGCTGCTGCCGGCTCGTCTTCATATCTGCGGGTGATGCGGCTCAGCGCCTGCGTATACAGCTCCTCTTTATTCTCCATGACACCATAGGTGTTGACAAAGGCCAGCCGTTCGATATCTGCATCGATCAGTGCGTCCGGACGTGTATCGCCCAGGTGCATCCCGATAAGCCGCTGCAGCAATGACAAGGCTTTGTAATGGAGCGAGGCCGTATCGCTGGTTTTGAATAAATGACGGGTAAAGGTGGCCGCGTCGCTAAATGCGAGTGAGTCGTCGAGCTCGAATATGTCGGCCGGCTTGTTGGCGTTCCGGTCGCTCCGCTTGAAATACTCCAGCGCCCGGTGTGCAAGCAGGTCAAAAAGGGTAGGGCGCAGATAGCGGACATTGCCTTTTATCAGTATCGGATCATAGCGGTCCAGTCTTGTCGCTTTCAGCTGCTGTTCGTCTTTCAGGGAAGCCAGGTATAAAGCGCTGATGGTATTGTTAAAGTCGTCTGCGCTCCAGGTAGCGATATCTTTTTTGACAAAACCTGCAGTATTGGACCGGTTGTACAGCTGCCACTCGTGGTTCAGAAAGTACTGCTGATAGACCCCGGCCAGTAAATTCTGCAGGATGGACCTGGAGGGCTGCTGAGCAAGCACTATGGCCGAATCCAGGTCCTGTATCGTTGTCTGTTCTGGGTCTTCCTGGCTGCGGCTATAGAGTATCGAGCGGTAGATCAGCGCTTTTATCTGCTGTGGCTCGTTCTTCTCTTTCCGTGCCCGGGCATAGATGGAATTGACTTCGCCCATCGCTGATCGGATGAGTCCCTTTTTATTCAGTAACGAATCTACGAGCGCCCATTTCCGGTCGTAGTCCCGGGGAGATGTTTGTGCATAGGAAATAAGGATGGAGAATAAGGTACAGGTAGTTAGCAACATTGACTTTAAAGTCGGCATGGGAGAGAAATTTTCTAAAGTTACTTAATTCGCCCTTACGGCTCGAACGAGGGCGGCTGATTGCTTTTTCAAGATGCGGCAGCTGAGGCGATTACATATGGCGACAGGCTTTTAACATAGCTATAACTGCCGGAGCTTAAACATGATAAGCCCGTCCTGATCTTATATATGAATGCTGATTTACTTAACTTAAAATTGAAATTATGAAAACGAAATTAATTATACTCCTTGCCGCTGGTTTGTTTGCCGGTGTTGCTACGCAGGCCCAGGGCCGTTGGGAAGATCGCAGGGATATTGGTCATGACCGTGCTGACATGCGTCATGATCGGAATGACCTTCGCTATGATCGTCATGAAATGAGGAGGGACAGGAGGGAAGGGGACTATTATGATCTTCGTCATGATCGCAGGGATTTTGCCCGTGATCGCAGGGATCTTCGCTATGATCGTTATGACCTCTACCATGACAGGCATGATCTGTACCGTGACCGCACGAACTGTTACTAAGTTACTAACCGTTAGTCTCTATACATAAGGCCATCAATAGAAAGCCGGTCCCTTAAGTGGGGCCGGCTTTGCTTTATGAATATTGTGTTGCTTATGCGCGTAGCGGCGCTTATTTCTTCAGGACTTTTGCCATCGTCGAACCGATCTCTGCGGGCGTCTGTACGACGGTGATGCCGCATTCTGCCATGATCTTCATCTTGGCTGCCGCTGTATCGTCGGCGCCTCCGATGATCGCACCGGCATGGCCCATCCTTCTTCCGGGAGGAGCGGTCTGGCCTGCGATAAAGCCGACAACGGGCTTACGGTTGTTCTCCTTTATCCAGCGGGCGGCTTCGGCCTCCATGCTGCCACCGATCTCTCCGATCATCACGATGCCTTCGGTTCCGGGGTCGTTCATCAGCAGTTCGACCGCCTCTTTTGTCGGTGTACCGATGATGGGGTCGCCTCCGATGCCTACGGCAGTCGAAATTCCCAGACCGGCCTTGGCGACCTGGTCAGCGGCTTCGTAGGTCAGGGTACCGGACTTGGAAACGATGCCGATCTTTCCAGGCTTGAACACGAATCCGGGCATGATGCCGACCTTGCATTCTCCGGCGGTGATCACACCGGGGCAGTTGGGGCCGATCAGCCTTGTATTCCGACCCAGCAGGTAGTTCTTTGCCTTTACCATGTCCTGCACGGGAATGCCTTCCGTGATACAGATGACCAATCCGATGCCGGCCTCAGCGGCTTCCATTATCGCGTCGGCGGCGAAGGCCGGCGGAACGAAGATGATGGATACGTTGGCCTGGGTCTGTTTGACTGCGTCGGCAACTGTATTGAATACGGGGCGCTCGAGATGCGTAGAGCCACCCTTTCCCGGAGTAACTCCACCCACTACCTGGGTGCCATAGTCGATCATTTGCGTAGCATGGAAAGTCCCTTCTGTTCCTGTAAAGCCTTGTACGATGATTCTGGAGTTCTTGTTAACTAAGATTGACATGAGAGTCGGTTTTCGGGGGACGAAGTTAGGGGAAAAAGGTTTCCCTTCCAATCAATTTTGTGGGGCTCCGGCCGGCTGACGGGATCAGTTCTTGTTCTGGGCGTACATGACGATCGAAGCCTTTTCTATAACGTTTGCGTTGAGATAAAATCCCACCAAAGCCGGTCCGGCGTTCTTGTCCAGCGCGATCTTTGTCTTCAGCGCATAGACCGTGATAATGTATTCGTGGATAGGTCCCGGAGGAGGTGCGGGCCCGAGGTAGCCGGGCGCGCCGGCGTCGTTGCTGCTCTGGATCGTGCCGGCCGGTGCGAGGTTCTTGCTGAGATTGCCCGCGTCAGGCTTGAGTTCGGTCACATTGGCAGGTATATTGAATGCCAGCCAGTGCCAGAATCCGCTGCCGGTGGGGGCGTCTTTGTCGTACATGGTGACTGCAAAGGCCTGGGTACCTGCCGGTGCATTCTCCCAGTGCAGTTCCGGAGAGATGTTGTCCCCATGGGCGCCAAAGCTGTTGGCCCACTGTCTATTGGTCGCCTGTCCGCCAATATCATTGCTTTTCAGGGTAAATGTCTGTGCCGAGAGTGTGCCTGCGCTGACCAGGGCGGCCAGGAGGAGCACCAAAGATAGTCTGTGCATATTAATGAAGATTTAATGCGTAAAATTATTACTACGCCGGACGTTGTGTTAGGGCCAGTCGTCCAAAAACTATCGGTGGACGTTCATCGTTGGCTTGTGTGTCGGGATGGGCCCGCAGGTTTTTTTGAAACTCCCTTGGTGTTATGCCGTATGCCTGTTTGAACGACTGGGTAAAGCTGGAGTGGTTCTCGTATCCGAGCTGAAAGTAGATCTCGCTGGGCTTAGCCTGCTGTTGCAGGAGCAGCACGGCCTGCTGCATGCGACGCTGGAGGAGCCATTTGTTTGGCGAGGTTCCGTATATCCGGGCAAACCTCCTTTTGAACGTGGACATGCTCATATTACACAAAAATGCCAGCTCTTCCACAGTGACGGAATAGGTGAGATTATTTTCGACTGCCGCCTGCAGCTGTCTGTCGGTTGCGTCTTTGGGGACGGTGGTAGTGTTGTGGGGGCCTGGCGGGTCGAAAAGCTGAAAGGAGAAGAGGGCTTCGGGGCATTTATCTGCCAGGTAGAGCAGCAGCTCTTCCAATTTCAATTGCAGGAGTTCTTCCTGTAAAGAGGTACTGGCCTTCAGCAGCAGTTGAAGGGAATGCAGATAATTCTGAATAAAGGCGTCGGTCTCAAAACAGACGATGGGTTCTTCTCCACAACCGATGATCTTCCCGGTCTGCCTGTGCAGGGAGGGATATTTGGTGAAGAAGGACCTCAATTTTTCGTTGTTGAAGAAGAACAGGAGGCTGTGATAGCGATTGCCTGACGAGAGCTTTTCCGTCATCAGGCAGTTGCTGCTGGCAATCATCAGGAACTGCCCGGGAAAGACCCGGAGCGGTTTGCCGGGGCGGTGCACCAGCTTTTCACCTTCCAGCAGAAAGCTGAAGAGATTGTTCGTTATGGTTACGCGGGACTTGGTGGAAGGAAGCGAGCTTTCGTATATCCGTATACCGATCTTCTCCGGTGATACTGTGCAGTCTTCTCCGGCAAAGAGGTCAGTTGGTATCGTGAACAGATCGCCCACTATTATTTCAGGAGCTCGTCCATATTCCGGTTGTTGTCGATCTTGCCTTTTGCTTCCAGCATCCGCATGTCCTTGGCGTCCTGCAGGAACTCCGAGGCGAAGATGAAGTCATTCAACAGCTTGTTCTTACTGAAGATGATCTCCTTGTTGCTGCCTTCCCATTCCTTTACCCCCTGGTACATATACATGATATGGTCGCCTATTTCCATCACGCTGTTCATGTCGTGCGTATTCACCACCGTGGTGATATTGTATTCTTCGGTGATCTCTTTTATGAGCTTGTCGATCAGCAGAGAAGTCTGGGGGTCGAGGCCGGAGTTGGGTTCGTCGCAGAAGAGGTATTTGGGGTTGAGGACGATCGCCCTGGCGATGCCAACTCTTTTTTTCATCCCTCCTGATATTTCCGCGGGATATTTTTTGTTGGCGTCTTTCAGGTTGACGCGTTCGAGCACTTCGTTGACCCGCCGGAGCTTCTCCGGGTAAGTTTTCTTTGTGAACATGTCCAGGGGGAACATCACGTTCTGTTCGACGGTCTGGCTGTCGAACAGGGCCGACCCCTGGAAGAGCATGCCGATATTCTGCCGCAGCTCTTTCCGTCGCTCTTCGTTCATTTCTGAAAAGTTCTGGCCGTCATAGATGATCTCGCCGCTATCGGGTTCGAAAAGTCCGACGAGGCATTTCATCATCACGGTCTTGCCGCTGCCGCTGGTGCCGATGATGAGGTTGCATTTACCCGTGCGGAAAACCGCGCTGACGTCATTGATAACGGTCTTTGGGCCAAATCCTTTTTTTATGTTTTTGATCTCGATCATAGTTTTTTTGTTGGGCACGGGTCAGAGGAGGATCGCCGAAAGTATATAGTCGGCGAACAGTACCAATACACAGCTTACGACGACGGCCCTGGTGCTTGCGCGTCCGATCTCCAGTGCACCGCCCTGTACGTTGTATCCATAGTAGGCAGGGATGCTGGAGATAATAAAGGCGAAGGTATAGGATTTCGCCAGGGCGAAGAATACGTTGTAGGGTTTAAAATACTGGTGTAGTCCCTTGTCGAAGGCTGCTGCGGACAGGATGCCTGTTGCGGTGCCGGCGACCCGGCCGCCCCAGATGCTCAGCACCATGGAGATAACGATCAGCATGGGGATGACGAAGATCGCCGCCAGCAGCTTGGGCATGATCAGGTAAGCCTTGGTGTTAATGCCCATGATCTCGAGGGCGTCTATTTGTTCGCTGACCCGCATATTCCCCAGCTCGCTGGCGATCTTGCTGCCGACGACACCTGCCAGAACGATGCAGACCAGGGTAGGCGAAAATTCCAGGATGACCGTATCACGGACGATCTGGGCGATGGTTGAGAGGGGGATGAGAGGGCTTACCAGCTGGTAGGCCGTCTGCAGGGTCGATACTGCGCCCATGAAGACGGATATAATCGCTACGATGCCCAGCGAGCCGATGCCGATATCGGCGCACTGGTGCATGAACTCTTTCCAGTACATTTTGCCGTTTTCCGGCTTTGAGAACATTCCCTTTAGCGTGATCAGATATAGCCCGAACTCCGAGAAAAAATTCATTTTTAAATATTGTGCCGGCTTTCCGGTTGGTTAATGTTTTACCCTTTTCCACCAGGGCGCCTTTCTTGACTCCTCATCGGAGGTCTTGCATTTGATCTGTGCATCGACTATGGCCACCAAAGCTACGTTATAAATGTTCCGCACGGTGCTGCCTAGCTGTAAAACGTGTACTGGTTTTTTCAGGCCCAGCAGTATCGGGCCGATGGCGTCGGCCCCACCTACTTCTTTCAGGAGATTGTAGGCGATATTACCTGCTGCGAGATTTGGGAATACGAGGGTGTTCACTTCCTGATCCACGAGCTCGCTGAAAGGGTAGTTCTCGCGGATCAGCTCATTGTTCAGGGCTACGCTGGCCTGCATCTCACCGTCTACGACCAGCCCGGGCTCTCTTTGTTTCACGATCTCCCTTGCCTCTGCCACCAGTCTTGCTTCGGGAGAATTGCTCGTCCCGAAGTTGGAATAGCTGAGCATGGCCACCCTTGGGGTGAGATTGAAGTGCTGCACCTCCCGGGCGACCAGCAGCGTGATATCCGCCAGTTCTTCGGCCGTGGGGTTGAAGTTGACGGTTGTGTCCGCCAGGAAAAGCGGACCTCTTTTAGTCAGCAGGAGGTACATGCCCGCGATCTTTTTTACACCGTCTTCCGTGCCAATGGCCTGAAGGGCTGGCCGGATGGTATCGGGATAGTTCTTTGTCAGTCCCGAGATCATGGCGTCGGCGAGGCCGGTCTCTACCATCATACAGCCGAAGTAGTTGCGGTCCCGCATGATCTTATGGGCCTCATATTTGTTGAATCCCCTGCGCTGGCGTTTCTGGAAGAACAACTCTCCGAATTTTTTGCGTTGCTCTTCATATTCGTCGTTGTAGGGGTTTATCACCGGCATCCCGTCGAGGTCGATCTGGTTGGCTGCGGCGATGTGGCGGATCTTTCGTTCGTCGCCCAGCAGCATGGGATAGGCTACGCCTTCGTCATACAGCAGCTGTGCAACCTTTAATATCTTAAGATTGTCGGCTTCTGCGAAGACCACCCTTTTGGGATTCAGGCGGGCCTTGGTGCTCAGGACGCGCATCAGCTGGTTGTCCAGTCCCAGTCTTCGGTTCAGCTCGATGGAATAGGCTTCCCAGTTGTCGATCTGCCGGCCGGCGACGCCACTTTCCATGGCGGCCTTTGCCACAGCGGGGCTGATCGTTGATATGAGTCTGGGGTCCAGTGGTTTGGGAATGATATAGGTAGGCCCGAAGACCATATTCTTCTCGTTGTAGGCCATGTTGACGATGTCCGGTACGGGTGTCTTGGCGAGTTCCGCCAGGGACTTGACCGCGGCCAGCTTCATAGCCTCGTTGATCTGTCTGGCCCTTACGTCGAGGGCGCCCCTGAAGATGAAGGGGAATCCCAGCACGTTATTCACCTGGTTGGGATAGTCGCTGCGTCCGGTAGCCATAATGATGTCTTCCCGGGCGGCCGTTGCCTGTTCGTAGCTGATCTCCGGGTCGGGGTTGGCCATGGCGAAGACGATCGGCTTGCGGGCCATGGACCTGACCATATCCTGGGTAACAACATTTCCCACGCTAAGGCCGACAAAAACGTCGGCGTCTTTTAATGCCGTAGCAAGGGTCCAGTCGTTCTTTTTTACCGCAAATCTCTTTTTCTCTTCGTCCAGGTCGGTCCTGCCTTCGTGGAGGACGCCGTCCTTGTCGAACAGGATGAAATTCTCAGGTTTGGCGCCGAGTGCGGCATAGAGCTTGACGCAGGCCATAGCTGCAGCGCCTGCGCCATTGATCACGAAGCGTACTTTATCGATCTTCTTTTTTTGCAGCTCGAGGGCATTGAGCAGGGCGGCGCTGCTGATGATGGCCGTGCCGTGCTGGTCGTCATGCATGACGGGGATCTTCAGCTGGTCGCGCAGCTCCCGTTCGATATAGAAACATTCCGGAGCCTTGATGTCTTCCAGGTTGATCCCTCCAAAAGTGGGTTCGAGGGCTTTGACGATCTGGACGAATTTTTCGGGGTCTTTTTCGTTGATCTCGATGTCGAAGACGTCGATATCTGCGAAGATCTTGAAAAGCACGCCTTTCCCTTCCATTACCGGCTTGGATGCTTCCGGGCCGATATCGCCCAGGCCGAGCACGGCGGTACCATTGCTGATCACCGCGACCAGGTTGCCTTTTGCAGTATATTTATATACCTCCTCTACGTTCTTATTGATCTCTTTGCAGGGTTCGGCTACGCCGGGGGAGTAAGCCAGGGAAAGGTCTCGTTGAGTCTTCGCCTCTTTCGTGGGTACGACCTCGATCTTGCCGGGTCGCCCTTTCGAATGATATTCAAGCGCCTGCTCTTTTCGGAGCTGTTTTTTTTGCATACGGGAAATTTATCGTTCCGGCGTCGCGGCTGATTGCCGTCTTTGCCGGTCCACAGGGACCGTGGGTGTCCGCCGGGACCATAGCTGTTCACCGGGACCACGGGTCCTAAACCGCTGCAAAATACGAAAATGCTATCAAACCCTGTTTTGACCGATTTTAGCCTGCCCCGACCGTTTTTTAGCATGTTGAAAGGTCGGACCATTTTTTCTTCCGGAAGAGGAAACTCCTGTTTCAGCGAGAATGACTAGCTGGTGTTCCGGGGGACGACCATCCGCTCAGGGGACTCACTATTGTCCGAAGTTCGCGTGTGCGCCCAGCCAGGCCATCATTCCGGCGCCTATCTCAATCGCGGACTCGTCGATGTTGAAGGTTGGTGTGTGGACGCCTGATGTGATGCCTTTAGCTTCGTTCATCACCCCGAGCCTGTAGAAGCAACCGGGTATCTGACGGGTATAGTATCCAAAGTCTTCGGCCCCCATGCGAATTTCGGTCTCGAGCACTTTATCGCGGCCGATGAACTCACGGGCCTCTGCCCGGGCGACCTTGTCGAGCGCTTCATTGTTGTAGACCATGGGATAGCCGATGTCGATGTGCAGGTCGATCTCTGCCCCCATGCTGTGGACAAGCTCTGTTGCCTGTTTGCGGATCAGCTCATGCGCGCGGAACCGCCATTCTTCGTCCATAGCCCGGAATGTGCCCATCAGCCGGACTTCGCTGGGGATAACGTTGGTCGTGTGTCCGCCTTGTACGGAAGTGATCGAAAGGACGGATGGCGACAGCGGGTTGCGGTTGCGGCTGATGATCTGCTGCAGGGCTACCACAAGGTGGGAAGCCACAAGTATGGTATCCACTGTCAGGTGGGGGGCGGCAGCGTGTCCGCCTTTTCCCTTTATCGTAATATAGAGCTCGTCGGCGCTGGCCATGACCATACCGCCGCGGAAGCTTAGCTTACCGGTCTCCAGTCCGGGATGGACGTGGAGTCCAAAGATGGCTTGTGGTTCGGGGTTCTTCAGTACGCCCTCTTTTATCATCAGGCTGGCGCCGCCGGGGTTCTTTTCTTCTCCCGGCTGAAAGATCAGCTTTACTGTTCCTTCCCACTCGTCCTTCAGCTGGTTCAGGATGCGGGAGGCGCCCAGCAGAACGGTAGTATGTACGTCGTGTCCGCAGGCGTGCATCACTCCTTCGTTGGTCGACCTGTAAGGGATGTCGTTCTCCTCTTTTATCGGCAGGGCGTCCATATCGGCCCGCAGGGCAACCACCCTTTTGCCGGGGTTTTTTCCCTGGAGCAGGCCCACTACTCCCGTGCCTGCCATCACCTGGAAGGGAATATCGAGTTCTGAAAGCCGATCTTGTACGAACCGTGACGTCTGAAACTCCTGGTAAGACAGTTCCGGATGCGCATGGAGGTGATGCCTTATCGAAATAAGGTCCGGGGCGTATTGTTTAGCGAGCTGCTGGATCTTTTCTTTTAACATGGATATGGAGTCAAATGATTATTGGTTCTTAGCGGGCGTCGTCGGCGATCTTTACTTCGATGATGTCGCGGATGATATATGTGCCGGCGGGGAAAAGCCGTTCCAGCTGTTTTTGCATCTCTTCTGCCTCTTCCTGGGTCTTGAAGTTCCCTACTTTCAGCTTATAGTTGGGTGCCTGGTAGAGCAGGTAGGGTTTCAGGTCGGGGAATTCCTGGTAGACCTTTGCTTTTGCGGCGAAGACCTTATTACGGTCGGTGGTATTTATGACTTGTATCCGGAATCCGGGCATATTTTTGCGGGTTTCCTTTGTCGTCTCTTCATTGATCTCTATCTGTTTGAGGATGAGCTTGTCTACGCGGGGGTCTTTAACTACCGTCACTGTGGCCGGGGCCGTCGAATCGGTCTGGGCGAGGGCGTCCCGGGATATGAACAAAATGACGATTAAGAGAAGCTTATACATAGTAATTTTTTTCAGATTCCTGCAAATGTCCGGCCAAATCCCGGTTGGGTATTTTAGTAGCCGCCGGGGCGCGATCGACCGGCGTGACCGGGTCCCGCGTCCGGATTATCGGGCCCCGGACAGAACTTCGTCGGAGCTGCTTCGATCTTCGTCGCAACTGCTTCGTCACGAGTCCTTCGTCACAGCTGCTTTGCCACGAGTCCTTCGTCGGACTGTCGTCCCTAGCTCCTCCTCGGCCGTTCCCTTCGATTCCCCGGGAAGCTCGGTCGTTCCCTTCGTACCCCGGGAACCTCGATCGTACCCTTTGCCAGAGGCTCGGGTACCCTCCTCCTCGTTCGTAGTCTTCACAAGGTTCGGCTACCTCTTACAATCTCCACGCTGGCGCTGCATCCGAGTCTGTCGGCGCCTGCTTCGACGAGGGCAGCCGCAAAGGCATAGTCCCTTATACCACCGGACGCCTTGATCTTAATTTTTTCCGGCAGGTGATGTCTCATCAGCTGTACCGCGGCGAGCGATGCACCTTTTTCTGCATAGCCTGTCGAGGTTTTCAGGAAATCCACTCCGACATGGCTATAGACGTTGCAGCATCGTATGATCTCCTCGTCGGTGAGTATACCGCTTTCGATGATCACTTTTACCAGCTTGCCGGAGGTGTGGGCGCGCAGGGTGAGCATGTGCATCTCGTCTTCCAGCTGGTCCCAGAACCCTTCCCGCAGGGCGACGAGGTTGATGACGATGTCAAGCTCGTCGGCGCCATCGGCGATGGCCTGTTCTATTTCCGCCAGTTTGGCTGCTGTGGCCGAGTATCCAAAGGGAAACCCGATGACAGTAGCCACCTTTATGGCGGGCTGAGCTATGGCGGCAGCGGTGACGGGTGCAGCAGGTCCGGTCGTGGGCCCTTCGTCCTCTCCTGTACCCGGCTGAACCAGCGAGCTGGCAGTTCTGACCAGGGGCGGGGGCACACAGACGGCCGCAAAACCGTACACCAGGGCCTCATTACATATTTTGTTTATATCAATATGTGTAGCCGTTGGTTTTAATAACGTATGATCTATATACGATGCTATTTTGCTCACCGACATTTTACCGTTGATATAATATTCAAACAGTAAAATTACTCCATTTACCTAAATTAGGGACCATTTTTCACATAGTCATTAGCCTAAAACTAACATTACATGAGAAACTCGCGACATCATCCGAGGGGAAGGCTCCTCAGCCTCACCACGATAATCTTATTATTCACCATTGGCAGCGAGGCCCAGACCACCTTTCCGGTGAATGGAGTAGCCGATCCCCGGGTAGGTTGCTATGCATTTACCCATGCGACGCTGGTTAAAGACGGGCAGACAACGATGTCCGATGCGACCCTTGTCATCCGTGATGGTCTTATCGTGAGCGCGGGTTCGGCTGCCCCACCCACGGACGCCGTCGTCATCGACTGCGGCGGGAAATATATTTATCCGTCCTTTATCGATATCTATAGCGACTATGGCATTCCGGTGATCGAAAGAGGGGCTGGTCGTCCGGCCTTTGATTTCCGGGCGCCGGCGCAGATCGCTTCCAATACAAAGGGCGCATACAACTGGAACCAGGCCATTCATCCCGAGACCGACGCTGCCCGTCTGTTCGTGGTGGATGACGCGAAGGCAAGGCCGCTGCGGGAGATAGGTTTTGGCACTGTCCTTTCGCATCTGAAGGATGGCATCGCCCGGGGTACGGGTGTGGTCGTCACGCTGGCAAATGAGAAGGAGAATCTTGTCGTTGTCAAACAAAGGGCTTCCGCTAATTATTCGCTGAACAAGGGAACTTCTACCCAGAGCTATCCCAGCTCGCTGATGGGCTCCATTGCTTTGCTGCGGCAGACGTATCTCGATGCGCAGTGGTACAAGAGCCTGCCCGCGCATGAAGGGACCAATCTGAGCCTGCAGGCCTGGAACGAAGAGCAGTCACTGCCGCAGCTGTTCGACGGCGGGGACAAATGGGGCGATCTTCAAGGCGATCGCATCGGCGATGAGTTCGGCGTACAATATATTATAAAGGCGGGCGGCAATGAATACCAGCGGATGCAGCCGATCATCGCGACCAAGGCTGCGTATATCATTCCGCTCAATTTCCCCCAGGGTATGGATGTAGAAGATCCGGGCGATGCCCGTTATGTCTCCCTTGCCGATATGAAGCACTGGGAGATGGCGCCGACCAATCCGGGGGCTTTTGAGAAGGCCGGCATCACCTTCTGTCTTACTGCGGCGGACATGCGCGATACCAAGCAGTTCTTTGCCAATCTCCGCAAGGCGTTCGAGTATGGTCTTTCCGAGAATAAGGCGCTTGACGCATTGACGAGAACGCCGGCTACCCTTATCGGCGTCTACGACAAGGTAGGCAGCCTGGATGCGGGCAAGCTCGCCAATTTCCTGATCACCAACGGTCCGATATTCAATGAGAAGACCAGTATCGTAGAGAACTGGATACAGGGTAAGAAATATGGCGTGAAAGAGGAAGCCTGGAAAGACGTGAAGGGGCTGTACAATTTAGCCGTGACCGTCGCGGGTGGCGCCACCGGAAATTATACGCTTGATGTGAAGTCTCCGACTTCGGCCAGCATTATCGGGAAAGATACGCTTGGTGCGAAGTTCAGCTATGACGGAGTACTTATCTCGCTCAGTTACCCGGTGCAGGCGGGGGGGCGTGGCGGCGAGGCTCAGGCCGGAGGGCGCAGAGCAGGCGGGCGAGTCGCGGCGGCTACTCATCTCAGCGGTGTAGTTAACGGCGCGATCTGGAATGGGAGCGGCACGGACTCCGCCGGCAATCCTGTTGTCTGGACGGCGACTTTCACGAAGGCAACGCCGCCGCCGCCTGATACGGCCCGCAAGCGGGTTGCCCGTATCGGCAAGGTTCTTTATCCCTTTGACGGTTATGGCTGGGACAGTCTTCCGAAACAGCAGGACCTGCTGATCAGGAATGCTACGGTCTGGACCAATGAGAAAGAGGGCCGCCTCGCGAATACGGATGTGCTTGTCAGGGCCGGCAAGATCGTGAAGATCGGAAAGGGGCTCTCTGCTGCCGGCGCTATCGCCATTGACGGAACGGGCAAGTATCTGACACCGGGTATTATCGATGAGCATTCTCATATCGCGGCCTTTTCGATCAATGAAGGCGCGCAGTCGGTGACCTCCGAGGTGCGTATTGCAGATAACCTCAATCCGGAAGACATCAATATCTACCGCCAGCTGGCGGGCGGTGTCACGAGTTCGCATATTCTCCACGGATCCGCCAATACCATTGGCGGTCAGACGCAGCTGATCAAATTGCGCTGGGGCGCCGATGACGAAGGGCTGAAATTCCGTAATTGGGATCCTTTTATCAAATTTGCGCTCGGGGAGAACGTAAAACGAACTACCTCCACGAATAATAACCGTTTCCCGGATACGCGCATGGGTGTGGAAGAGGTGCTGATGGATGCCTTTACCCGCGCCAGGGATTATCAGCAGCAACGGAAGACCGCACCCGGTGCGACGCGTCGCGACCTGGAGCTGGATGCGCTGGTCGAGATCCTTGAGCACAAGCGTTTCATCACCTGTCACTCCTATGTCCAGAGCGAGATCACGGCGCTCATGCGGGTAGCGGAGAAATTCGGGTTCAGGGTCAATACTTTTACGCATATACTGGAGGGGTATAAGGTTGCCGATAAAATGAAGGAGCACGGCGCCAGTGTCTCGACCTTCTCTGACTGGTGGGCGTATAAAATGGAGGTACAGGACGCCATCGCGTACAATGCGACGATCATGCAGAGGGTCGGGTTGAACGTGTGTATCAATTCCGACGACGCTGAGCAGGCGCGGCACCTCAACCAGGAGGCAGCCAAGTCGGTAAAATATGGCGGGATGTCCGAGGAAGATGCGTTCAAAATGGTGACGCTCAATCCTGCCAAAGCGCTTCATGTGGCAGATCGTGTGGGAAGCATCAAGGAAGGGAAGGATGCCGACCTGGTCCTGTGGAACGACAACCCTCTGAGCATATATGCCATCCCGCAGAAGACCATTGTGGACGGCATCGTCTATTTTGACATCGACCGGGACGCCGAGCTGCGAAAGAATATCGCAGCCGAACGCAACCGGCTTGTCCAAAAGCTGATCGCGGAGAAAAGGTCTGGCAGCGCGATGGCGCCGGCGACCCCGAGCTATCACATAGAGCTCAGCTGCGGCGACCACGGCCGCCACGAAGGTCTGCTGACTATTGACGAACAGGACGGTGATGAAGGGAAGAGCGCTACTATCGATGCAACCAATTAAACTACTACAACAATGAAAAGATCAATTTATATACTGGCGATCTCTTTCCTGGCGACGGCGACGCTTAAAGCGCAGGACGACGTCTATCCCGCTAAGCCTTACAAGGGCAAGCTTTTTATCACCGGCGGCACCATTCATGTCGGCAACGGGCAGGTGATCGAAGGGGGCTCTATCGAAGTCGACAATGGCAAGATCATTCGTGTCGGCGCAGGGCTTACACCCGCCGGCGATGCCAGGGTGGTGGATGCAAAGGGGAAGCAGGTCTATCCCGGTCTTATCCTTCCTGTCACCGACCTGGGGCTAAAGGAGATCGGAAGTGGTGTTCGCGGTTCCAACGACTTCCAGGAGATCAGCGATATCGATCCCAGCATCCGTTCGATAGTGGCCTACAACACCGATTCGAAGATCATCAATACGCTGAAGGCCAATGGCGTCCTGCTGGCCGGTGTAACCCCGGAAGGCGGGACGATCAGCGGTTCGTCAACCGTCGTCCAGCTGGATGCATGGAACTGGGAGGATGCAGCCTACAAGATGGACAATGCCATCCATATCACGCTGCCTTCCTTTATTTCGCGTCCCCGGCGCTTTGGCGGCGGCGGGCGTCAAGGCGCCCAGCCTCCGACGGATGCGGTGAAAGAAGCGCTGGCCAAGGTCGACGAGATCAGGACCTTTTTCCGGGAAGCAAAGGCCTATCTGGCCGAATCATCCCACAAGGAGATCAACCTGAAATTTGAGGCGATAAAAGGGCTGTTCGGCAAACAGCAGAAACTATTCGTACATGGTGATCAGCTCAAGCAGATGCTTGTGGCTGTCGATATGGCGAAGGAGTTTGGCTTTGACGTCACCATTGTCGGCGGCAGCGAATGCTGGCTCATCGCCGACCTGCTGAAACAGAACAATATTTCTGTCGTCCTCCAGCAGACCAACAGTCTGCCGACCACTGAAGACGATGACTACGACCAGCCATTCAGGACTCCGGCGATCCTCCAGAAGGCCGGCGTCCTTTTCGCCATCAATGACGGGCACGAAGAGACACGCTATCGCAATCTTATGTTCAATGCCGGAGTGGCGGCGGCTCATGGCCTGACCAAAGAACAGGCGTTGCAGGCCATAACGCTCAACAGTGCGAAGATATTGGGTGTTGATGACCGTACGGGTTCGCTGGAGGCGGGGAAGGACGCCAATTTAGTCATCAGCGACGGGGATATCCTGGATATCCGGACGAGCATTATCGAGCATGCGTTCATACAGGGGAGGGAAGTGAGCCTGGAGAATAAGCAGACGCAGCTGTATCATAGATATATGACGAAGTATGGGTTGTAGAACGACCGTTAGTAAAATACGAAAGTCCCCTGGTCTTCCAGGGGCTTTTTGTTTTTATATGTTGACTATCAGCGTGCTATATGGTCGATGGCTAAGGAGGTGTCCATTATCCGGGGTCCTGTGTCGGGTTTGCCGGGGAATTGCGGCTGGAAGGCGCCATCGTGTGAAAGCCGCAGTCTGTCGGGCAAATCTTACCGTACAGAGAACAAGTCCGGCCTGCTGTTTCAAAATTCTTAATTTTATCGGGAGTCATGGCGGACAGCTACATCAATACCAATACACTTGCCGGTGCCTCCTTTGCGAAGGATATACAGGGCACGCGTCTTCTGAGAAAGCGCTGGCTCTATCACCTGCTTTTCTGGCTGGGCTATTTCGGGCTGCTGCTTATATTGTACGCCAGTCTCAGGGATACCGTTACTCCGGAGAATTGCCTGATGTACCTGGTGTTGCTCGTCTTTCAGGCTTTTTTTGCCTATGTCAATATCTATCTTCTGATACCGCGTCTCCTTTTCGCGCGGAGATATTTATACTATGGTCTGGCGCTTTTGCTGGACATTCTTGCCTGCGCCGTTGTCGTTGCGCTTGCCGAAAAGGCGTCTGCGAAAATTGATCCCGTTCATTTTGGGAAAATGCAGGTTGGACTTCGGTCCGTCGCCGTCGGGGCGGTCCAGGAAGTTTATCTCATGGGCATGGTGACTGGCATCAAATTTCTCAAGGACTCTTTTGTCAATCAGCAGTGGATGAAAGAGAAAGAAAAGCACTACCTGGAGACAGAGCTCAAGTTCCTGCGTTCTCAGATACATCCGCATTTCTTTTTCAATACGCTCAACAATATCTATTCGCTGACGCTGAAGAAATCGGATGATGCGCCGGGTGTCATTCTGAAGCTGTCCGATCTCATGAGTTATATGCTCTACGAGTCCAATGTGCCGATGGTGCCGCTGGTAAAAGAGATCGACTATCTGCAGAATTACCTGGACGTAGAGAAGCTTCGGTTTGGCCATCGCCTTTCCATCAATTTTACATGGTCGGGCTTTGCGGGAGACATTAACATCCCTCCCATGATCCTGATCCTTTTTCTCGAGAACAGTTTCAAGCATGGTGTGAAGAACAATATCAGCAAGATCCATATCGATATATCGCTGTGGCTGGACGATGAATTCCTGTATTTCAAGGTGGATAACCCGATGACGCATGACGAGCCGTCAAATGGGAAGGGCATTGGGCTTGCAAATGTCAGGCGAAGGCTGGATCTTCTGTATGGGAACAGGTACAGTCTGGATATACGGACCGCGAACGGGA
Organism: Bacteroidota bacterium; assembly: GCA_018267585.1. Lineage (GTDB taxonomy): Bacteria > Bacteroidota > Bacteroidia > Chitinophagales > Chitinophagaceae > Puia. Next base: position 33,845 of record JAFDYE010000333.1, on the reverse strand, counting down.
TATTCAGCGTTCTGTTAAAAATGCCGTTATGCTGAAAATGCTCAATTATATGATAGTGGATGACGAACCGCTCGCCATCGATGTGATTGAGAACTATCTCGGGCGGCTGGATGCCCACAACATAACGCGTTGCGAGAATGCGGTGGAAGCCTTTCAGGCCTTGCAGAACAAAGCCTTTGACCTTGTGTTCCTCGATATCGAGATGCCGCTGCTTTCGGGGATCGAATTTCTGAAAAGCGTTAAGGATCCGCCCCGTATCATTATCACAACTGCTTACCGCGACTATGCCGTAGAAGGATTCGAGCTTGAGGTGGTCGACTATCTTGTCAAACCGGTGTCGTTCCCGCGGTTCATGAAAGCGATGGAGAAGGTGGTCAAACTGTCTCAGTCCGCTGTAAAGAAGGAAGAGAAGGAAAAGAATACGGCCGGTGATTATCTTTTCCTGAAGGTCGACCGGAAATTTGTAAAAGTGCTGATCAATGATATTCTCTATATAGAGAGCCTGAAGGATTATATCCGGGTAAAGACTCCCACTCAGGCGCTGATCTCCTATCAGTCGCTTACCGAGATCACCGACAAGCTGCCTTCCGGGCGATTCGTTCGCGTGCACCGTTCGTATACGATCGCCATTGACAAAGTGAGCATGATCGATGGTAATTGTGTCGAGGTTGACGGCAAGCTGATCCCCATTTCCCGCGAACACCGCCAGGAGGTCATGGAAAGAATATACAAATAACCGTGTCATTCGTCGGGCAAAACCTTCCATTCAGCGAATATTGGTGCATTCGGCTAAAAACGTTGACCCGTCCTGTTTTGCGGGGTTAGTTTTACGGTCTGTAAAACTGATTGTATGCGAAAACTTATGCTACTGATCCTGACTGTATGTCTGTGCACTGCCGGTGTCGCCCAGCAGGTTTCGGGTGTTATCTTTGATGAAGCGCAAAAGCCGGTATCCGGGGCGTCTGTCGGCATCCGGAAGAAGGCCGATTCAGCCGTGGTGAAATATACTACGAGCGATGTCAACGGAAAGTATTTTTTTCAGGGTATCTCTGCCGGCAGTTATTTTATTCAGCTTTCTCATGTGGGCTATGCTGACCGGTGGTCTGCGCCCTTCGTGGTCGGCGGAACGGGGGCGACTGTCGTGCCGGTCCTTGAGCTGGGCAGGGGTTCGGCCGGCAGTCTAAAGGAAGTCGTTGTCAGTTCGCAAAAGCCTGTGATCGAGGTAAAGGCCGACAAGACCGTCCTCAACGTGGAGGGCAGCATCAATGCTGTCGGCCAGGATGCGCTCGAGTTGCTTCGGAAATCTCCCGGGGTGATGGTGGACAAGGATAACAATATCAGCCTCAGCGGTAAGAATGGCATCAAGGTCTATGTTGACGGGCGGCAGGTGCCGCTGAATGGCGGCGACCTGGCCGATTATCTGAAGACTATCCAGTCCTCGCAGATCGAGGCGATAGAGATCATTTCGAACCCTTCGGCGCGATATGAGGCGTCGGGCAATGCCGGCATCATCAATATCCGGCTGAAGAAGAACAAGTCCTTTGGCAACAATGGCTCGCTGACCGGTGGCTATGGCATCGGCACGCACTCCAACTATAATGGAGGTATCTCATTAAATCACCGCGATGGGCATATCAACTGGTTTGGCAACTACAACTACACCAATACGACGAATACTACCTGGCTCGACCTCTACCGCAAACAGCTGGATACGCTGTTCGACCAGCATTCCACGCTGAAGAATGAGACCAGGACCCATACCTTCAAGACGGGTCTTGACTACTATCTGAACAAGAACAATACTCTGGGGATGATGGTAGACGGCTCTCTGTCCAACTATGGAGTGATGACGCAGAGTGCGACGCCCATTTCCTATATTCCCGACGGTTCGGTCGTGAAGATCCTGGAGGCCAACAACAGCCGAAGCGGCAAGAAGGACAATGGCAATCTGAACCTGAACTATCATCATACCGACTCTTCGGGTCACGACCTGAATATGGACGCGGACTATGGTATCTACCGGCTCCGCAGCGACCAGCTTCAGCCCAATCTTTATTTTGATCCCGGCGGAGGTGGTCTGCTGTACAGCGATATTTTCGATCTGCTGGCGCCCACCGATATCAATCTCTACAGCCTGAAGGCCGACTACGAGCAGAACTTTAAGAAGGGCCGGCTTGGGCTTGGGTTCAAAACGGAGTATACGACAAGCGACAATGATTTTCAGCAGTACAATGTATATCCTACGGCGAAAGTCAAGGACACGCTGCATAGCAATGGCTTTAACTACAAGGAGAATATCAACGCGGTCTATGCCAATTACAACCGGACCTTCAAGGGATTCCTGGTCCAGGCGGGGCTGAGAGTGGAGAACACCAATGCAAAAGGAGTCAGCAATGGGTATAAGGAGGCCAGCGGAGGATATGCGATCTACGATAGCAGCTTTACCCGTCACTATACCGGGTTCTTTCCCAGCGGCTCGGTTACGATCAACAAAGACCCGATGCGGCAGTGGACTATTTCCTACAGCCGCCGGATCGACCGGCCGGCCTACCAGGACCTCAACCCCTTTGAATTCAAACTAGACGAGTACACCTATCAAAAGGGCAATACCGGGCTGAGACCACAGTATACGAACAGTGTCGGGCTTACTTATGTATTCAAATACAGGCTGACGGCCAGCCTGAACTACAGCCACGTAAAGGATGTGTTTACCTCCCTGGTAGATACTGCCGACCGGTCGAAGGCCTTTCTTACCAAAAAGAACCTGGCGACCCAGGATATCACCAGTCTCAATATCAGCTATCCCTTTCAGTACAAATGGTACAGCATTTTTGCGAATGTGAATACGTTCTATTCAAAATATCGGGCTGATCTGGGTGTGGGCAGGGGGGTAGATGTGGACGTCTTTTCCGTCAATGTCTTTGCCCAGCAGAGCGCCCGTCTTGGCGATGGCTGGTCTGCGGAGCTGTCGGGATTTTACAGTAGCCCCGCAATCTGGCAGGGTACATTTAAGACCCATTCGATCGGCAATTTGGACGCGGGCATACAGAAGCAGGTCCTTCAGAAGAGAGGGACCCTCAAGGTGTCCGTCAGCGATGTCTTTCATACGTTGCATTTTACGGCCACGAGCGATTTTGCCGGGCAGTATCTTCGGGCTACCGGCGGCCAGGAGAGCCGTCAGCTAAAGCTGTTCTTTACTTATAAATTTGGGAGCTCCCAGGTGAAGACAGCGCGTCAGCGAAAGTCAGGACTGGAGGATGAAAATAAACGGGCCAATTCTTCGGGAGGATTTGCGAATTAGATCGGGTACTTAAAAAAAAGGGAGCGGTCCACGGTTCGCTCCCTTTTTTATGATGCCTGAGGGCCGAAACCGGCGTTTATTGTTTTGGATTAAGCGCTTCTTTGATCCTTTCGGTCAGGTCCTGCAGGTGATATTTGCTTAGCTTGTCGGTCTCCCGCGGGGCCGCCGCCTGTATCTCTGCCCGGAGCTCTACGAGTTGGGCCCTTGCGACGGAGGGTACGTCGGTATTCTTTATGTCTCCGCCGAACAGCAGGAGCATGCCCGGCGGCAATCCGGCCGGGATAGCGGGCGGGGCTGAGTTCAGCAGGCTGACCAGGGCGTCGACGTAGACCTTTTGCAGGTTGCGGCGGTAGATGTCGATGGGGCTGGCGGAGGAGAGTTCGCCCCAGACGCCTTTTTTGGCATCTGACATCATCTCGTCCACGCCATAGGCTGCGTTGCCAAAACGGCTGGCGCAGGTTGACATCCGGAAAAGCCTGGAAGAGGACAGGAGGCCTTTGAGGACATTGGCCTGGACGGTAGATACCTGATCTGCAGACCCGGGATTTGAGAACTTGTTAAGGATGTCTTTATTCAGGAGCCAGGTGGGGGTGGCGAATAATTGCTTGTTCAGGAAGTCTACGGCTGCCTTCTGTGTTGCTTTGGGCGTTACTTCGTAAATATCTCCGGGCTGTTCGACGCTTTTGAACGTTTCCTGTATACCGCCGACGTTCTTGACGACGTGACCCATATAGCGGCTGAACTGTCCTACGAGCTGGCCATACATCTCTTCCAGGTTGTCATACTGGTCGGCCTCTTCCTTCGTCCATCCGGGCAGGTTTGGCAGTATGCGTTTGAGATTCCTTATACCGTATTCGCTGGCCTTTACGCTGTTGTCACTGAGGTCTTCGGTTTGTGCGCGGGGGTCGAAGTTCTGTCCTTCTCCTCCGAACCAGAGTCTGGGGTTTGAGCTCAGGCTGTCGATGACCCATTTATTCAGGATCTTTTTATCCTCCTCTTCGTTGCTGGTACCGGGGATGCCCTTATACCCCCAAAGTATGGCCCATTTGTCATAGTCGCCGATGCGGGGATATAGTCCTTTCCAGGTGATATTGTCTTCGGGTTGGGCGACGTAGTTAAAGCGGGCATAGTCCATAATCGAGGCGGTATGTCCGTTGGCTTCGACCCAGGCCTTGTCGCGCAGTTTTTCTACGGGTGTCCTGCTGCTGCTGCCCATGTTGTGGCGCAGACCAAGGGTATGGCCGACTTCGTGGGACGATACAAAGCGGATGAGGTCTCCCATGAGTGCGTCGTCGAATTTCATCTTTCGTGCTCTGGGGTCTACGGCTGCTGTCTGGATCATGTACCAGTCGTGTACCAGCTTCATTACGTTGTGGTACCAGCCGATGTGGCTTTCGAGTATCTCTCCGCTGCGGGGGTCAGCTACGTTAGGGCCGTAGGCGTTCTCGATATCGCTGGCGAAATATCGGATGACGGAAAAACGTGCATCTTCGAGACTCATGGTTGTGTCGTTCTCCGGCCATTCTTTTCCTACGATGGCGTTTTTGAACCCGGCTTTTTCAAAGGCTGCCTGCCAGTCGTTGATGCCGGCGATGAGATAGGGCCGCCATTTTTTGGGTGTGGCCGGGTCGATATAATATACGATCTGTTTTTTGGGTTCTACGAGCTCGCCGCGTTTCCATTTATCGATGTCTTCATCTTTTGGTTCGAGGCGCCAGTGGTGGATGAACCGGGTCTCTTCTACCCGCTGCTGGTCGTCGCCATATCTGGTAAATTCGCTCGCGAAGAAGCCTACGCGGGGATCGAACAGCCGTCTGCGCATCGGGGTCCGGGGGAGCAGAAGAAATGAGCTGTTCAGCTCAACCGTGACGGCGCCGGTGACGTCTGCTGCCGGCAGGCTTCCGGAGGGGGCGCGTCCGCCTGCGACCGGGGCGGACGGTGCGGGGGAGGCTGTAAAGGTCTTAACCGTCCTTATTTCGGTATTGATCGGATAGGTATGGATGCTTTCTATATAGCTGCGGTCCCCGGCTATTGCGGCCAGGTTAAATCTTCGTTTGATGCCCGGTGTAAGGCTTACGATCTGGTTGTCGCCTTTGAAAAAGTCGGTTACGTCGATGACCGTGGTGGCGGAGGAGTCCGATCCTTTACCATAGGCCTTCACTTCGAATGCCGCTGCGATCGGATCCATATTGGAGTTTGTCACGGCCTGTGCTATGGGCTGGCTGCTGTCTTTGGCTACGTTGACGATCGTCAGTACTTTCAGAAAGAGGGTGTGGGAAGGGCCTTTGACCCAGTTGATCGTCTGCAGATTGACCTGCTCTCCGCCGTAGTTGCCGCCGGAGGCGGTTTTGCCATAGCGGGTGCTGACCAGGATGTCCCGTCCGAGGATAGAGTCGGGGATCTCGAAATACCATTTGTCCTCTATCTTATGTACGGTGAAGAGGCCTTTATGGGAGACTGCTTTCTCTGTAATGACTTCCTTGTAAGGCTTGGGTTGATTGGTAGCCGTCGGTGCGGAGCGTGCGGCTGCCGGGGTGGTTGGGGGTGTCTGGGGGTTGCCTGGGTGTTGTTGGGCAACGGCCGCTGACAGGCCGGGTGCCAGCGTCAGCGCTAGTAAAAATCTTCTCATAATTGTCATGTGTGAGTTAAGGGGATGAAAATAAGCAACTACGGGTAGCCATCCTAGAAAAAATGACGAATGGGAAGAAGGGAAGTTCCGGCGGACAGCCAGGATGCTGGCTGTCTCTCTTTACTGCTGAGCTGTTGCGCAAGGGGCAGCAGGCTGGGATCGAACCAGGAGGCGAGATAGAGTGTCTGTATACCGTTGATGGGCTCGAACAAGGTGCCGGCCTTGTATGCGGCTTCGTTGTTCTGTGCGCGTTTGCGGTCAAAGTCGACCGTGCTTTTGACGAATTCCGGATGTGTTTTCCGGCCATTGAGATAGGGCAACAGCCAGTCGACGGATTTCTTTATCGAGGCTCCCGAAGGGGTGGTATAGGCGTAGTAGTCGACGCCGGTAGCGCGCTGGAGGACGATGCTCAGCTTTAGCAGCGGTTCGAGGTCATATACGTGGTAATGAAGGGCGTCCCTGAGTGCGAAGTCGACGCTCGAACCGTCGGGGTTCAGGTTCTTTTCCAGCTGGGTCTTAAGCTCACGGATCGTGTATCCCTGCAGGGCGGTATCTCCGATGGCAAAGGCGATCTCTCCGACGATCTTCAGCCGGTGGGAGTGCCAGTTGTTGTAAAAGCCCGGTCTTTCGGGGCGGTAGTGGCGTCCTTTCAGCTCGGCCAGTGCGGTCAGCTGTAGCCAGCCGGTGATGGTCTGGTAGTCGTCTTTTTCGAGGCGATCCTTTATCATATCGTACGCTTCGATACAGCGGTCGAGGTTGGTGTCGTCGATGGGGTCGCCGTTGGGGTGGTTGGCGTTTGCCCAGGAAAGAAGATATTGGGTCGCTTTTTTGAGGTATTTGCTGTCGCCCCGTACGCGGCAGGCGAGCGCCAGCGCGTAGATCTTATTCATGTCTTTCAGCGCCTCCCGGGTTGCCGTTTTTTTGGGATTGCCGGCAAGGAGTCCTTCGGTCCTGATTGTGTCGATGGGGTTGGGTGTTTCGTCGAGGGCCTGGTTGGCGGCGGTGACCAGGGATTGGTATGCCGGTTCGTTCCCGTGACCTTTGATGTAGCGTATCTCTTTGTTATTGAAGCCGACGTATTGGGCGGATGCGCCGAGGGTGGAGATGGCGAGGAGGAGGGATAGCAGGCGTGTCATAATGCAATATACGCCTTGCTTTTTGAGGGCAAGGCGTATACTTCGCAAACGATTTCGGGGGCTATTCCTTTATGAATTTTATGGTTTGTTGCTGTTGGCCTGTGGCAATTTTGACCAGGTATATGCCCTGGGGCAGGCTCGTCAATGTTGCCGGGTCGATGCTGTTGTTTCCTTTTTGCAGGGTGAGCCGTTTTTCCTGCAGCCGTCTTCCGCCTATATCTGTGACGGTCAGGACGGCGACCGCTGTGTACGAGGAGCCGATGGTCATGGACTGTGGCTGTGCAGCGGGGTTCGGGAGAATGCGGATCGAGAGGCCTGTTGGGGTGCCTGTGAGCGTGATGGTGCGGCTGTAGCTGAACCTGCCGTCGATATCCGTCATTTTGAGGCGGTAGCGGGCGTCGCCTTTTTCTGCATCGGTGTAGCTGTATTGCCGGGGCTGGTTGCTGTTGCCTGCGGCCGGCAGCCGGGCGATGTCTTCGAATGCGCTGTTGGTCTGTTTCTGGATGGTGAACCAGGCGGTGTTCTCTTCCATGGTTGTAGTACAGTGAAGCTGGTTGCCGGTGCTGGTCTCTTCGCCGGTGAATGTGGTGAGGGTCAGCGGCAAGGGGACGATGGGGCTGCCGGATACGAAGAATCCGCTGAAGCCGGTGATGTTAAAAGTTACTTCCCATCTGCTGGCGGATGCGTTCCAGACGATATTGTTGTCATCCGGGTCGATGTCTCCGCTGCCGCCGACATAGGTGTCGGGGGTGGTGCCCGTTCCGTGGAACTGGGTCACATGGAGGTTGGCGATGCCGGCCGCGTCCGTGGGGTTTTGCGGGAGGGCAGGGCTGGCACCGCGTGCGGCGTTGTAGGCGTCGAAGTCGGATTGGGTGAAATAGAGGGTGACGGTTGCGGTAGAGGTCGAGGCGTTGGTGGACGGTTCGAGGTTGTAGTGTCGGGGAACGTAGGGAATGCCGTTATAAGACTGGACGGTAGCGTCGATGGTGACGCAGGACTGGATATTGCCCGTGACCGGGTTGTCGCCGGAGGGGGTGATTACCGATATCGGGTTGCAGGTGTTGTTTGAGAACGTGGTTGCTGCGGTTGGATACGCGGGATAGGTAACGCAGTCAGAAGGTTGCCCTGCCGTGCCGGCGTTAGCGCCTGCGGGAGGGTTGACGGTTATGGGAATGGAGGCAGACTCGACGCCACAGCCATTGGCCAGGTATGTCGTCAAGGTGTATACCCCGGGTGCGACATTAAAATTTAACAGGGCCGTTGTGTCAAAGAGGCCGAAATGATCCATTGCGGGGCCCGTAACAGAGAAAAAAATGGAATCTGCGGGCCCGGCGCCATGGACGGAATAGAGTTGTGACACTCCCTGGCAGACGGTAGTAGCCGGTGTGTTGAAGCCGGGCGTCGATACTCCCGGATCTATGAATATGCGCGCGGTATTGGTGGTATCGCTGCCAGCTGCATTTGAAAAGATACAACGCAGCAGACCGCTATCCAGATCGGGATTGCCATAAACTGCCAGGTAATTGAACCCGGACAGCTGAAAATCCTTGTTGTTTGTTATGGTCGTCCAGGTTGCTCCTTTGTCAAGTGACAGCTGCCAGATATTACTGTTGGTGTTGGATGCGTTGGCGTTAGTGTAGTTGAAAAGAGTAGTCCCCGCACAGACCTTAACGTCTTGCGGTTGGGCGGTGATTATCGGGGCTTCTGATAAAAGTGACGCGCTGAGAAAGAAGCCGCCAAATCCAGTATGAGAGAACTTTATTTCCCAGCGGGCCGCAGCGGCATTCCAGACAATATTGCTGTCATCGGGGTTGATCACTGCTTTTAGGGAGGAGTAGGTGCCAGGCGAAGTCCCGGTTCCGTCGAACTGGGTGACCCGTATGTTTTGAATGCCCGGCGAGTCTGTTGGTCCTGTTGGAAAGGCCGGTCCGCCCCGGCCGATGTTGTAAGTGGTGAAGTCGTCCTGCGTAAAATACAGCGTGGTTGTAGCGGTGGAAGTCGAAGGGTTCAATGAAGGAGCCAGGTTAAAATGACGTTGCAAATAGTACACGTTGTTGTAGGCCTGGATGGCGGCGTCGATGGTAACACAGGATTGAATGGTGCCGGCTACCGGACTGGTTCCGAAGGGAGTTACCGAAGCGATGATCCCGCAGGTGGCCGGGTCAGAATAGGTAGTACCGCCTGCCGATACGGACTGGCTGCTGCACACTGATTGTCCAACTACAGCAGCTGCGGGTGCGGCTGTCCGCTGGGAGTTCACGGCGACGGGAAGGCTTGTTACCGGACCGAGCCCGCATTTATTTTGCGAGATGATGTTGATCGTACCCGATGTTGCCGTCGGACCAAAGCTGATCTTTACGGAAGTATCCGTCAGTCTGACAATGGTGGCGCCGGAGCCGGAGTAATTCCATAAATAGCTGGATGTATAAGCGCTTGGGGCTGCGGAAAAGACAACGTCATCAGTACCAGCACAGACGGCAGTAGTTTTCTGTACGACGGCCGGCCGTAAAAAGGGGGAGAATCCCATCCTGAACGGTACGGTATAATTTGTGGAACTGCCATCCGGATGGGCGACTGTACACTGAAGGGTCAGTAGGCTATTCAGATATTTAGCCTGACTTGTGTGGACCGTTAGTACGGAGGAACCGGAACCCGAAAAATAAGTTCCATCGGTGCAAGGGGAATAGCCGGCACCGATGGTATAGGACCAGGTATAAGTGTCGGGATCGGGGTCATTGACGGTAAGCGCGACGTCCGGACCGGGGCAGGTGTCAATAGCCTGTTTATCGTTGATGAGTATGGGTGTTTGTCCCAGGACGGATGTAAATATGGACAGTAAAAGGGCAGTCAGAAATGTTATTCTCATAATTACGTTTAGGGGTATCCACAAAAATAGCGAACCCGGTCCAATGAACCGGGTTCTACAGAATGAATTACTGATCTTTAATGTTGTGTCGGATCAACTGACGGCGTCCTTGCCGTGGCAGTTCTTGTATTTCTTGCCGCTGCCGCAGGGGCAGGGGTCATTGCGACCGATCTTGGGGCCGACCTTTATGGGTTCCTGCCGGACGGGTTCGGAGGGTTCGTAGTAGTCGTTGCCTCCTTCCTGGGGAATTCCGCCCTGGGGGCCGGGGACGCCGGCAGCAGCCATTTCGTCTTTGCGTACCCTCAGCTTGCTCATATCGGTCTTCTGTTCGCGGCCTTCGCGGATAGCGTCTGACTGATTATTGCCGGACTGGATGCCGCTGTGGCAAAGGAAGCTGATGATGTCGCGGTTGACGTCGCTGTCCATATTCCTGAACAGCTCGAAGGCTTCCACTTTATAGATGACCAGCGGGTCTTTTTGCTCCAGGTAGGCTGTTTGTACGCTTTGTTTCAGGTCGTCCATTCCCCTCAGGTGCTCTTTCCAGGCGTCGTCGATGATAGCCAGAGTGATCTGTTTTTCCACTGAGCTGGTGAGTTCGCGGCCCTGGGTGTCGAGCGTCTTCTGGAGGTTGGCGACGACGTTGGTGCGTTTTTTTCCATCGGTAAAAGGCACCACTACGTTCTCTACGTGGCTGCCTTGTGTAGCGCGGATATTCTGGAAGACGGGTACGGCCTGTTTGCGTATTTCTTCTGTTTTGTGCTCGTAGTTGGAGGTCGCTTCCTGGTACAGCTTTTCTGCAAGTTTTGTAGCGTCCCCTTTCAGGAATTCATCTTCTTCGATGGTGGAGTCGATGCCGAAGTTAACGATCGTTGAGAGTTTGAATCCTTCGTAGTCGTCCTGTTCCCGGAAGGAGTTGATCAGTCCTTCGGCTACGATATAGAAAGCGTTGTCGAGGTCGAGCGCGAGTCTGTCGCCGAAGAGGGCGTGGTTACGTTTTTTATAGACGACATTACGCTGTTTGTTCATGACGTCGTCATATTCGAGCAGCCGTTTGCGGATGCCGAAGTTATTTTCTTCGACTTTTTTCTGGGCTCTTTCGATGCTTTTGGTTACCATGCTGTGCTGGATGACCTCCCCTTCTTTGTATCCCATTTTGTCCATCAGCGAGGCGATACGGTCGCTGCCGAACATACGCATCAGGTCGTCTTCCAGGGATACATAGAACTGGGAGGTGCCTGGGTCTCCCTGACGTGCGGAGCGGCCGCGCAGCTGTCTGTCCACACGGCGGCTTTCGTGTCTTTCCGTGCCGATGATAGCCAGGCCGCCGGCTTCTTTGACGCCGGGGCCTAATTTGATGTCCGTACCGCGACCGGCCATATTGGTTGCGATCGTGACGGCTCCGGCCATACCGGCTTCGGCCACGATCTGTGCTTCCCTCGCGTGTTGTTTGGCGTTGAGTACGTTGTGCGGTATCTTTTTGGCCTGGAGCATCTTGCTCAGCAGCTCGCTCACGGCGACGTCGGTGGTACCTACGAGCGAGGGGCGTCCTTCTGCGCGGAGCCTTTCTATTTCGTCGATGACGGCTTTGTACTTTTCTCTCTTGGTTTTGAACACCAGGTCCTGTGAGTCTTTACGGATCGCCGGTACGTTGGTGGGGATCGTAACGACGTCTAATTTATATATATCCCAGAGTTCTGCGGCTTCCGTCTCGGCGGTACCGGTCATGCCGGCCAGCTTGTGATACATGCGGAAGTAGTTCTGCAGCGTTACCGTTGCATAGGTCTGTGTAGCGGCTTCGATCTTTACGTTCTCTTTGGCTTCGATGGCCTGATGAAGGCCGTCGCTGTAGCGTCTGCCGTCCAGGATACGACCGGTCTGTTCGTCTACGATCTTTACCTGTCCGTCCATGACCACGTATTCAACGTCCCGTTCGAAGAGGGTGTAGGCTTTCAGCAGCTGCTGTACTGTATGTATGCGGTCGGCTTTAACGGAATATTCGTTGAGGAGCACCTCTTTGCGCTGCAGTTTTTCTTCGGTATCCAGTGGTTCTCTTTCGATTTCCGCCAGCTTGACGCCGATATCGGGGAGGATGAAGAACTCCGGATCTTCTCCGGCGCCGGTGATCATCTGGATGCCTTTATCGGTGAGGTCTACGGAGTTGTTCTTTTCGTCGATCTGGAAGAATAGTTCGGCGTCGACCTTGGGCATTTCCTTTTGCTGGTCGGCGAGGTAGTAGTTCTCGGTTTTCTGGAGCTTGACCTTGATACCCGGTTCGCTGAGGAATTTGATAAGGGGGCCCGATTTTGGAAGGCCGCGATAAGCGCGCATAAGGGCCAGTCCGCCGTCTTTGGGATCGTCGTTGCCTTCGTTGATCTTCTTTTTCGCTTCGATGAGGAACTGGTTGGTGACTCTTTTCTGTGCTTCGAAGAGACTCAGTACGCGTCCTTTTAAGATATGATACTGCTGGTCGTCGCCTCTTGGTACGGGACCGGAGATGATGAGGGGGGTACGGGCGTCGTCGATGAGGACGCTGTCCACCTCGTCCACCATGGCGAAGTGGTGCTTGCGCTGAACCATTTCGTCGGGGGAGTGCACCATGTTATCCCGGAGGTAGTCGAAGCCGAATTCGTTGTTGGTGCCGTAGGTGATATCGGCCTGGTAGGCTTTGCGGCGGCTTTCGCTGTTGGGCTCGTGTTTGTCGATACAGTCGACTGTCAGGCCCAGCCATTCGAAGATCGGGCCGTTCCATTCGGAGTCGCGACGGGCGAGGTAGTCGTTGACCGTCACGATGTGGACACCTTCTCCGGCCAGGGCGTTCAGGTAGGCGGGAAGGGTTGACACGAGGGTCTTACCTTCGCCGGTTGCCATTTCCGCGATCTTTCCCTGGTGAAGGACCGTACCGCCGATGAGCTGGACGTCGTAGTGAACCATATTCCAGGTGATGGGGCTGCCGGCGGCCATCCAGGAGTTCTTATAAATGACGCTATCGCCTTCGATGCGGATATGTTCTTTTTTGACGCTCAGGTTACGGTCGAGTTCGGTAGCCGTGGCTATGACCTCGGGATTGTCTTTGAAGCGGCGGGCTGTCTCTTTTACTACGGCGAATGCCTCGGGCAGGAGGTTCTCCAGCACTTCTTCGATCTGTTCGTCGCGTTCTTTTTTCAATTCGTCGATCTCCTGGTAGATGACATCTTTTCCGCTGATGTCGCTGAAGGGCAGCTCTTCTGCCTGCCGGTTCAGCTCGGCGATCCGGTTGTCTATCTTATTCAGATGTTCTTTTATACGGAGGCGGAATTCCTGGGTTTTGCCGCGCAGCTGGTCGTTCGACAGGGACTGGTAAGCAGCAAAGTGCTGATTTACTTGTTCTACAAGGGGTTGGATGTGTTTTATATCCTTTTCCGACTTGTTCCCGCCGAATATCTTCGATAGAATACCTAACATAATTCCTTAAGTATTAATAATTTTATTGGTTGTAGGTCCCCGTGACGCGCACGGCTCCCCGTATTCCAGTCAAATTTGGTGCTATCCTGATCGGGAGGTCAAATTGACAGGGAAGCAAATGTACAAAAAAAGCTCCCATCCGCCCCTTTCCGGAGGGGCTTTTCCGGATGCTAAGGCGTTGAAATTCGTTAATATCCGGCCGGGTGCGTCGATCCTGCGGGGGGAGCCGGCTGGGGTGCTCGTGGGGGAGGGGGTGATCTTGAGGGTGGCTGGACGAATTGATGAGGGCAGGATTGGAAAGGTTGATGACGGCGGGACCGAAAAGGTTGTTGACGGCGGGACCGAAAAGGTTGTTGAGGGCAGGACTTGAAAGGTTGATGACGGCGGGACTGGAAAGGTTGGTGTTGGAAGGACCGGATTGGTTGGTATTGGGAGGGCGGGTTGGCCTGGCGGCACCTTATGGGTTGGTCCGGGGAATGGTTCGGGGTAATTTGGGTTTTCGGGATCGGAGGCGGTATTTTTCCGACAACAAGTAAAATTTTTTTTGTTCTGATAAAGAAGTTAGTATCTTAGTGCTAAATATGTTAGCCCATGTCAATAGCAGGTCAAAATCTCAAATACCTCCGCAAGCTGCGGGGTTGGACACAGGAAGAGTTTGCTGCCCGTCTCGGCATCAAGCGCAGTCTGCTCGGCGCCTATGAAGAGGAAAGGGCCGAACCGCGGCTTGAGGTGCTGGAAACGATCAGCGATATGTTCAAGCTGACGCTGGATGAGCTGCTCCGCAAGGAGCTCAGTGACACCAAGAGCGGCAATTATCTTTCCAAAAGAAGGGCGCAAAAGCTGGTTGCTGCTTCCAATGACATCCAGCTGGTGCCGGTGAAGGCGGCGGCGGGCTATTTGGCGGGTTATGCGGATCCGGAGTTCCTGGACGAGCTGAATACGTTCACCTTGCCGATGCTTGCGCCTGGCAACTACAGGGCTTTTGAGATCGTGGGAGATTCTATGTTGCCGACGCCGAGCGGTTCGGTCATTGTTGGCGAGAAGGTGGATGATATAGAGGAAGTGAAGAGCAATCAGACCTATATAGTAGTATCCCGCAATGAGGGGATCGTCTACAAGCGGGTTGTAAAAAATAATAAGGCCAGGGCAAAGCTTACCCTTATTAGTGACAATACGGCGTATCAGCCCTATAATGTCAATACCGATGATGTTCTGGAAGTGTGGAAGGCGCAGATGATCATCAGCAAGGCGAATACCCAGCACCGGTGGGACGTCAACCAGCTGGCTAACCTGGTCACTAATCTTCAGGATCAGGTGAGTTCGCTTAAGAAAAAGATGAACTAGTTCATCAAGATCTCGCCGGGCGGGTTAAGAGCTCCTGCTGGCGAGCTGGTAAATGTCCATGGCGACCCGAAAGGTCGTACAGTGTGCTTCGACGATAATCCGGATATCCTTCGAATACCCCCCTCCCATCGCAACTACGCAGGGTATGTCTCTGGCATGCAGCTGCGAGAAGACAAATTCGTCTCTTTTACGGCAACCGGCGGGCGACACTCGTAGCTTGCCAAACTGGTCCGTTGTTAAAATATCCACTCCAGACTGAAAGAACACCATTTCCGGTTGCAGCCGGTCGAGCAAAGCGGGAAGATGTTCATATAGCAGGGATAGATAGCCTTCGTCCTCCAGTCCGTCCTCCAGCGGGACATCGAGGTCGGATATTTCCTTATGAAAGGGATAGTTATGCCGGCCGTGCATGCTGAATGTGAAGACCCGGGGTTCATTGGCGAAGATGCTGGCTGTGCCATTGCCCTGGTGGACGTCGAGGTCGACGATCAAGATCCGCGACACGATGCCTTCGTGTAAAAGGTAGTTAGCTGCCACTGCGAAGTCGTTCAATAAGCAGAATCCTTCTCCCCGGTCGGCGAAGGCGTGGTGTGTTCCGCCGGCGACGTTGAGCGATACGCCATTTGTCAGGGCGTGCCGGCAGCAGTCGATGGTCCCTTGGGTGATCACTAGCTCGCGCAGGGTCAGCGCCTCGGATTGGGGGAAGCCGATGGCGCGCTGTTCGCGGGGCGACAGCTGCTGGTGCAGCAGCTTATCCAGCCAGTTACGGGTATGTGTCAGCAGTACGATCTCTTCCGGGCAGGGTGATGGCTGAAAAAGGTCCTGGGGAAGGATGGTTCCTTCATAGAGAAGCTGGCCGGGTATGAGCTCGTATTTGACCATGGGAAAGCGGTGGCCCTCCGCGAGAGGGTGGGCGTACATCGGGTGGTAGGCGATCATCAATTTTTTCATTGGATCTGCAGGATGGTGCCCGGTCCTTTGGGGCCTGGGGTCCAGGGGGCTCTTGTTATCGGCCGGCGTCTATCACCTGTCTGAAATGCTGGCGGGGCGGGGCTGCTGGCGGGTGCTGATCTGGGCAGGATGGCAAAAACGTTAGATTCCGGCATGGGGTCGATGGACACGGTGCCGGTGAATTTGCCGAAGGCGGGCAGGACGGCGTATTCTGCGCCGAAATAGAAACAGGGAAATTGCAGGCTCTGTTTGCCCATTCCTCTTATTCGAATGCCCGGATGGAGATGTCCCGAAAAGTAATAGGGCGCCTTGTCGGGAAAGTCCACGCCATCGGTGATGTCATGGACGAATGCAAAGGGTCCGATGGTCAGCACGCCGCGGCTGACGTCGATGCCTGCTTGCTTATACCAGTCCTCGTGCAGGACGTCGTGGTTGCCTTCGATAAGCCGGATGCCAAGATCGGGGAAGTCCTCGCGCCATTTCTGAAAGAGGGCGAGTTCTTTGTTCTCCCTGCTGTGGAACAGGTCGCCGACGACCAGCAGCTGGCGGGGCTGGAAATATTGTATCTGGCAAAGCAGGCGTAGCAGGTCTTCCCGGTATACGGACTGTGGTACCGCGATGCCGGCCTTCCGGAAATGCCCTGTCTTGCCAAAGTGAAGATCGGAGAGGATCAGCGAGCGATGGTCTTCCCAGAAGATGCAACGATCGGGCGAAAGCCATAGCTGCTGGCCCTTAATACGATATGGAAATGCAGGATGCATGGATGGAACTCCCTTACTGCAAATGTATCTACTATATCCATAACGTAATGGTTCCGGTGTTAATTATATTTGATCGATCCCATTGAGAAGTCTGTAAATTGTATTTACTTAGATAAAACTAATGTCAATGGGAGATATTCGCCAATCGCAAAGCCAGTCCAATTGGCTGGAAGAGCCCCGTAAGCTGCCCGGCACGCTCAATGTGGCCACCATACTGACCTTTATCGGCTGTGTGTATATCGGCTGTTCGCAGATATTTTCTTTTTTCAATGCGCAAAAGAGCTATGACCGCATGGTTGCTGCGCAGGATAAGCTGGACTCCATGCCCGAATTCATGAAGAAATTCATGGGCCCTGAAATGGTTGAAGTGACCCGCCTGGCCATGGAGAATAAAGTGCCGATATTGCTGCTGAGTCTGGTAGGGGTTGGCTTGTGTGTTTATGGCGCGATAGCTATGCGTCAGCTGAAAAAGTTGGGCTTTTATGTTTATGTTATCGGCGAGCTGCTGCCTATCGTCACCGCCTATTTGTTTGCCGGGCTTGGCCTGCTGGGAGTGTGGGGCTTTGTCTCTGCATTTTTTTTCGCGCTCGTTTTTATTATCATCTACGCTACCCAGCTGAAGTATATGTCTTAGGCGATGCGGGGTGTTATTGTCCAGCGTTGGGGCGATGCCATCCGGCGACGCCGGTGGCTGAATATCTATCTCAACTGGGCCTGCATTTTCCTGACGCGGTCTTCGAGCTTCTCGGAGGACAGGTCCTCGCGCATGCTGTCCACCTTTAGCGGGAAGCAGAAGGGTGTAAGTTTGTTTGGCCACCGCAATACGATCCTGCCTCCGGCGATACGCTGCAACATGTTGCGCAGCCGCCTTTCTTCCATCTGCTGGTCCATGACCTCGTTGTAGGCCTGACGGAGCAAGAGATTGTGCGGATCATATTCGCTAAAAACGTTAAATAGCAGGGAAGCGGACGCCTGCAGGTGTCTTGCTTTCGCATACTCTCCCGGGTATCCCTGGAAGATAAGTCCGCCGATGACAGCGATATCCCTGAATTTGCGGCGGGCCATCTCCGCGCTGTTGACGCTGCGCTGGATATCGGCTGTCAGGTCATCCGGGCTGAAAAGCTCGAAGGCATTCGAATCGTCCAGGGGTATGGGCTGGTCGCTCAGGAGCTCGAAGCCATAGTCGTTCATGGCAAACGAAAAGCTGATCGGTGTGATGCGGCTGATCCGGTAGGCCAGCAGGGCTGCCATTGCCTCGTGCACCAGCCTGCCCTCGAAGGGGTATACGAAGAGGTGGAAGCCATCTTTTGTTTCGATCTGTTCGATCAGCAGCTCGTTCTCATGCGGCATGTAGGAAAGGTCGGCCTGCAGCTGGAACAGGGGGCGCAGGACTTTCAGCTCGATATCGGGATCGGGCGGTTCGGGGCGGGAGGAGGATAGCAGCTTTGCGGGTGGTGCAAGCCGTGTTGCATGGCGGGTCGGCGATTTCGGGGGACGACCGGTTTGGCCCGGAGTGGGATGACCGGCGTGGGCAGGGGGCTGGACCAGCATTTGCGAAGCCTCGTCCAATTTCCTGCGCAGCATCATTCCGAGGTTGGCGGAGAGGGGCATCCGTCCGCCATTCCAGCTGGGGACTCTCGACTTTTTGGCATTGGATCTTCGAACGAGCGCCGTCATGTCCTTTATCGCTACAAATTCCAGGTTGCGGCCGGCCAGTGTGAAAACGTCCCCGGGCGAGAGGCGCGAAATAAAATATTCTTCGATCACGCCTACATAGCCGCCGGTGACAAAACGCACTTTCAGCATGGAGTCGCTTACGATGGTGCCGATGTGCAGCCTGTGTCGCATCGCCACTCGTCTGCTGTTGATCCTGAATAGCCCGTCCGGCATGATCTCCACCTTTCTGTACTCGTCGTATTGCTGCAGGGCGACGCCGCCTTCGGTAATAAAATGCAGTATTTCGCCCCATTCATCGTCGGTCATTTCGCTAAAGCAATATGTCGACCTCAGCTCTTCGAAGAGGGATTCGGGATAGAATCCGTCCGAGATGGCCAACGTGCTCAGGTATTGGATCAGCACGTCATAGCACAAGAGCATCGGTTCCCTGTTCTCGATCAGTCCTTCGTGCATGGCGGATTTCAGCGCTGCGGCCTCCATCAGCTCGAGTGAGTGGGTGGGCAGGAACCAGATCTTGCTTACCTGGCCGGGCTGGTGTCCGCTGCGTCCCGCCCGTTGAAGGAAGCGGGCGACCCCTTTTGGGCTGCCTACCTGTATGACGGTCTCGACCGGCCGAAAGTCCACGCCGAGGTCGAGGCTGGCGGTACACACCACTGCCTTTAGCCTGCCGTCGTGGAGGGACTCTTCGACCCAGCTGCGCAGCTCCATATCGATCGACCCGTGGTGCAGCGCAATAGCACCAGCCAGATCGGGACAGGCGGTGAGCAGGGACTGGTACCAGGTCTCGCTCATTCCGCGGGTATTGATGAAGATCAGGGTCGTCCTGCTCTTTTCGATGATAGGAATGACCTTATGGATCAGCTTGAGGCCAAGGTGTCCGGCCCAGGGATAGTTCTCGATCTCGTCGGGAAAGATGGATTCTACGTCGATGGGTTTGTCTATCATCGCGCGGACGATGAAGCCGGGCGCGGCTTGGCCGGCGCCGGCGGGAGCTTTCCCGCCCGAAAAAGGCGCAAGCGATGCAAGCAGCACTTCTTTTGCCTGTTCGAGGTTACCGATGGTTGCGCTGATGCCGATGATCGAGCAGTCGCCGTCTTTTACCCTCACGATACGAGACAGGGCCAGCTCGACCTGCACCCCCCGTTTGCTTCCGAGCAGCTCGTGCCATTCATCTACGGCGATGATCCGTAGTCTTTTGAATATTTCGGGGTATCCTTTCTGCGCCAGCAGGAGGTGGAGGCTTTCCGGCGTGATGATCAGGACCTCCGGCATCCGGCGCCGCTGTCGTTGTCGCTCGGCCGGATCGGTATCCCCATTGCGGATGCCAACCTGCCATTTCATATCCAGGCTGCGGATCACCTCTTCCATGGCCCGGCCGATGTCTTTGGCCAGCGCCCGCAGGGGCGAGATCCACAATAGCTGAAGACCGTTTGCGCTGCGGGTCCGGTAGTCGGACGGGTGGTCGTTGATAAAGTCGATGAGCGAACCCAGAAAGACGGAGAAGGTCTTTCCACAGCCCGTGGGAGCGTTGACGAGCCCCGAACGGTCATCGAGAATATGCTGCCAGGCCTCTTCCTGGAAGGCAAAGGGGGCGCGCCCTTCCCCGGCCATCCACGCCTGAATTATCTTATAGCCGGTGGTTGTTTGTAAATGCATAGTATCCATTCATCCTCCAAAACGTTGCGTATCGGCTGCAATTTAATGCCGGTTTAATTGCAACATTAATTTTCAAAGCGTTAAAATCGTTTTAACAGAATATGCCGAAAACCTTTTATAATTTAACAAAAAAATCCTATGCGATATATCATCCCCCTGGTATTTCTCGTCGCCGGCCTGAGTTCGTGTTCGAGATACCAGTACATGACCCTCAATTCTCCCCAATTAAGCAAGAACGATGAGCATCAGTTCGTTTTTGAGAACGACACGATCCGGCTGACCTATGATTTCAACGGATCCGATGGCCCTATCAGCGTGAATGTTTATAACAAGACCAACCAGCCCCTCTATGTGAACTGGAAGAAGTCGGCGCTGATCCGCAATGAGCACGCGCTAAGCTATTATGACAAAAATGCCTATTTCCAGGGCTCAAGCGACGGTTATGCGTATCGGTTCGGTAATTCCCGCTCTTCGCTCGGCAGCTTTACGAGCACCGCCTCTGAATTCTCCGGTACCGTTGCTTTGCCGGAGGGCATGGCGTTTGTGCCGCCCGGCAGCAGCATATCGAAGGGACTGGCGTTGCTGTCCCAGTCCGGACCGATGGTGGCTGAGATACCGGATTCCGTCGCAGAGCAGCAGCTGACGGTCGACTATAACCTGCTCGTCGCCAAATACCGCAAAGAGACCTTTGACGCCTCGACTTCCCCTGTCAGATTCAAGAGCTACCTGACCTTTGTATTAGGAAGCAACAATACCCTTGAGTTCTCGGAGACGAATGAGTTCTTTGTCGAAGAGGCGCTGGATACCAGGAACATGCCGGAGGATTTCCCGCTGTATCAGCCGAGGGGTGACAAGTTCTTTATCAAATACCAGCGACAGCAATAGCCGCTTCCGAGCGCCCTGATGGCTTCGAAGCATCCTGGTCGACTTGCCGGGTTCCGGCGTTTCATAATGTTTTCAGGTATTCGATCACGGCTTTGCGGTCGTGGTCGCTTAGCCTGTCTCCGAATGTATGTCCGTAGTTGCCGTAGCCCGGCAGCGTCGTGTTGTAAACAGCCGTACCGCGTGGACCTTCCTCCCGGGTATATTTCCATCCTACCTGCTCATAGTCATACCGCGGATTGTTGAAGTCCCTTGACCAATAGGTCGGGCGGAGCCTGCTGTCGAGCAGGGATTCCAGGGTTGGCACCGAACCGTTGTGCAAATAGGGCGCCGTTATCCAGATACCGTCCAGCGGAGGGGCGATATAGCCGTTGAAGGGCACCAGTCTGGCCGGGTGATCGCCCTGTGCGAACCAGCTGTTGTTGAACCAGTCGATGAACTGCGTGCTCTGGTAGTTGCTTTTATAGAGCAGCGAGTCGGTGCGGATGATGGACTCGGGGATAAGCAGATTGGGGTAGTCTCCTCCTTCTCCGTAATTGCCGTGGCATTTTGAACAGTTCTGCACGAACACGACGCCTCCCTGCCTGGCCAGCGCGGTGTTGACCGGTGCCGGATACCTGGGTGGGCGGATGGAATAGATATAAGCCAGCACGTCATTGAAATGACTGTCCACTTCACGGGCTTCCGAACTGTCGCTGACCGTGAGGAGGTTGGACGCCATGAGGAATCTGCCGAAGTCGCCGCGTCCGAATCCGTTATAAAACATAGCGTGTTTCTTTTTTAGCAGCCACCAGGGTGGCGTATCGGTAGGGATGACGGCACTGCTGAATTCGATCGACGAAGTATCGCTCCAGCGAAGGGTCTGCGGGTCCCGGTGGGCTACCAGCAGTCCCGCGAGGCGGTCGGCAGAATTGACTCCCCGCACCTGTGTATATAGCTGGCCGCTGATTGCTTTCATGGCGGTGAGGAAAGGTTTTGCGGCCTCATATTTTTTAGGGTCTCCTCTTTGTATCATTGCCTGGGCGAAGGCGGCTGTTCTGGGATTCAGCTTTTTGGAGTCGCTGAAGTCGATGGCGGAATTGCCGAGTCCGATATATAGCCTGCCGTCGAATACCTGTGCGTGGCATTGCAGACAGTTGGGGGCGACGACGATCTCTCCGTTGGGCGCTTTGACAGCGGTGTATTCGTGGCTTAGCAATGCGTTCAGGCTGTCCCTTTTCAGGTAGTTGGTGGCGCTCTTCCCGGCGCCGAGGAGAAAATAGGAATAAGGAATGCCGCTCTTCAGATAGTCTCCTGTCGTCAGGTAGCGATAGCCCGTCGCTGCGTCGCCGCTGCGTTGGGGGCTCGCAGGGATGGGCACGGGTTTGTCTCCATTTGGGTATCGGAGCACGGTCGTGAAGGCAATGCCTGCCGCAGCCAGTAAGCCAAGCGTCAGTATCTTTTTCATATCCGAAGTTACGTGGTTTTATTTTCCATACAACTGAAGCATCTTTCTGAGGTCTTCGATGGTATCGATCTCGTCCGGCCGTTTGTCTTTGCGCCAACGGTTGATCCGGGGAAAGCGGAGCGCGACGCCGGACTTATGTCTTGCCGAAGCGGCGATGCCTTCGAAGGCTATCTCGAATACCAGCTCCGGTTTTACCGTTCGTACCGGTCCGAACTTTTCGATCGAGTTCCTGCGGACAAAGGCGTCCACTTCCGCGAGCTCCTTATCGGTCAGTCCTGAATAGGCTTTTGTAAAGGTCAGCAGTTGGTCGCCCTGCCGAACGGCGAAGGTGTAGTCGGTATACAGATTGCTTCGGCGTCCGTGTCCCTTTTGCGCGTATACCATTACGGCGTCGATGACCAGCGGATCGATCTTCCATTTCCACCAGTCTCCGCGCCGGCGTCCTACCTGGTAGGTCGAGCATTTTCTCTTCAGCATGATACCTTCGCTGCCCTTTTCTCTTGACTGGGTTCTTGCAGTCGTCAGCTGTTCCCATCTGGTGAATGACAACAGCGGGGAGAGGACCAGCAGGGGGTGTGAGGCCGCCGTGATGATCTGCTGCAGACATGCCCGTCTTTCCGACAGCGGCTTTCCGCGCCAGTCGGCTCCTTCGTATTCCAGAAGGTCGTATGCGATGAAGCCTACGGGCACTTCGCTGAGGTGTTTTTTTGTTACGTTCTTACGTCCTATTCTTGTTTGCAGGGCGGCGAACGGCAGGGGCAGAAAAGGCTGGTCGTTGTGTCCGGGAGCCGGGGTCAGTCCGATGATCTCTCCATCCAACACTGTCCCGTCGGGCAAAAGATCATTGAAGTTCCCGTATTCCGGCAGCCGGTCGGTCATCAGCTCTTCTCCGCGGCTCCAAACAAAGAACTGACCTTTGCGTTTGATGATCTCGCCGCGTATGCCGTCCCATTTCCATTCCCCCTGCCATTCATCGGGATCGCCCAGCGAAGTCAGGTCTTCTTCGAGCGGATAGGCCAGATAGAAGGGATAGGGCCGGGACAGGTCTTCCCCTTCTCCGCCGAGCAGGGCGGCAAAAGCTGTCGTGGCGGGGTCCCAGTCACCGCTGATGCGGTGAGCGATGATGGCGGCGTCTACGCCGGCGGTTTTGGCCAGTGCGTTGACGATCGTCTTCTGCGAGATGCCAATACGGAATCCGCCGGTGATGAGCTTGTTGAAGACGAAGCGCTCCTCTTTGTTCATCTGGTGCCAGCAATCGAGGATGAAGTCTTTTTTTACCGTCTCTTCTGCCTTGCCCAGGGCTATCAGCTGCTGCAGGTACCAGGAAAGGCCGGCTTCTTCGGTTGTACTTTCCTGTGGTTGGCTTTCGGGGAGCAACAGGGCGATCGTCTCTGCCAGGTCTCCTACTGTGTGGTAGCTCTCTTCGAAGAGCCAGGGTGGCAGGCCGGCCGCGGCTATGCACCATTCCCGCAGCTGCGTGGAGTTGACCGTTCGTTTGGGCCTCCGGCCGCTGAACAAGGCGATGACCCAGACCTTGTCTGTGTCGGCGGCCATACCAAAATAACGCGTCAGGGCGTCCAGCTTATCGTTGGTCTTTGTGCTGGTGCCTAATTTTACGACCAGCTCTGCGAATAGCCGCATTCCGTGGTGGTTATTTGTTGTGGCTGTGCTCATTGGGCATGCTCCCCGGGTTGTGGTTCATTTTCTGAATGGGGGACCTTTTCGTCGAAGGAGGCGCCGCGTTTTGCCTCTTTTTCTGCGACTGCGACCTCCTCTTCGATGGCTGCGCCGCCACCTTCCTCGTCTTCTCCGTATTCTGTCTTTATTTCCGCCGCCCATATTCCTTTTTCGTTCAGGTATCTTGCCATGGTCGCCTGAAATCCGTGGGTCACGAACACCTTTTCTGCTCCGGTGGCGGTTACGGCGTCGATGAGTCCTTTCCAGTCTGCGTGGTCGCTGAGGGCAAAGCCGGCGTCGGCGTTGCGGCGTCGGATATTGCCTCTGACCTGCATCCATCCGCTGCAAATGCCGATAGCATAAGGGTTGAATCGGCGCATCCAGGGTGAGGCCTCGGCGCTCGGCGGGGCGATCACGACGCGACCGCGGAAGATGTCCTTTGGCATGTCGGGCAATACTCTTTCTACGGCGGGCAGGGTAATGCCTGCATCCGTGAGGGTCTGGTGTACATTCCAGATCGCGCCATGAACAAAGATCTTTTCCGTGACGGGCTCCAGGCAGGACAGCAGTCTTTGCGCCTTGCCGAGGCTGTAGGCGATGAGGACGGAGGTCTTGCCTTCGGCCTCATTCCGGCTGACCCAGTCGCGGATGGTGGTGAACAGCTCGGGTTGTGGGAGCCAGCTGTAGATCGGAAGTCCGAATGTCGATTCTGTTATGAAGACGTTGCATTTTACGGCTTCGAAGGCTCCGCTGAGGCCGTCGTCTTCGGTCTTGTAGTCTCCGCTAACGACCCAGACCTCGCCCTGGTATTCGATCCGTACCTGGGAGGAGCCGATGATATGTCCGGCGGGATGCAGGCTGACCCGGATGCCGTTTATGAATACCGGTTCACCCCATTCCATTGTCTCGTAGGAGCCTTCGGCTCCGAGCCGCAGTTGCAACAGCGGCTTTGTCAGCCGGTGGCACAGGTAGCTGCCGCTGCCTGCCCGGGCATGGTCGCTATGGGCGTGCGTGATCACCACCTTTGGCACGGGCCGCCAGGCATCGATATAGAAATCGCCTTGCGGACAATATATTCCTTTGTCTGTGAATTCCAATAGCGCCATCCGTACAAGTAACAAGCCGGGTGGGGTAATTGTTGGGGATCAGTTCACGTTGGTGATATTGCCGTCCAGTTTTCGGATGAAATAGAGCTTCTTGTTCTCGAAGTAGTCCAGCGTCATTGTCTGCCGGTTGAGGAAAACGGGCATGATCTCGAAGTCGTTGAAGACCTTGAATTTTTTTTCGCCGACGCTGCCGGCCAGGTCTTTGCCGTGCATGAGCAGCAGCTTTCCAAACCGATAGGTGCATTCGTACCCCCTGAAAACCATATCGCTTGGCCGTGAAAAGAACTTTGCCCTGAAGTTCTGGTCAGTCTCTTTGACCAGCGAGTCCAGGGGATTAAGATAAAAGGGAGTGGAATAAATGATCTCTTCCCCTGCGTATCCGGTCTGGGTGAAATCCAGGTTGTCCCAGGTTGGCATCCCCATGATGGTCGTATGATAGGTCTTGTTAAGGAAGGCCAGCTGCTGGCAGAGACGTGTGCCAAACAGATCGTCCAGGCTTCCGGCGATGCAAATGGTCTCGCTGGTACTGTCCAGATAGGGGGTGAGCGCCGTGGCGTCAAAATTGTCGTCGAGGGTGACGTATTTTATTTTCAGTGGTACGGAGGCGGTAGTCTTGTCAATGTCTGTAAAATATCCTTTTAGTCTGTCTTCCTGTGCCCCCTTTTTTCTAAAGAACACGATCGGTCTGGTGGGATAGTTCCGCTGGATGAACCGGTAGATGCCTTCGCAGTGGGTCTTCAGCGTGGAGTTGAGGATAACCAGACTGGGATTATTGGTGATTCCCCCGTCGTTGGGGAAGTTGACGTTTATAAAAGGGATGTGCAGACGTGCGGCCGCGGCGGCGAGCTGCTGTAATTCGGCCACGCTGGATACCTGGCCGATGATCAGCTCGGTAGACTGGAACGTGGAGTCCTCTAATATTTGTTGCAAGGGAGCGCCCGACCGGGTGTCGTAGAGCTGCACGTTCAGCGCGGCCTTTTCTTTCTGGAGCGAATCCAGCGCCATCTGTGCGCCTTCGTAAAATTCGAGGCCGGGGCTAAAATATTTCGGGAAGCCTTTGTCATAGCGGTATGCGCCGGAGGCGTCGAAAGCGGAATCGAGGTATAGCGGGGCGAATATCGCGAGCCGGTGTCGCGAGCTGTCTTGCGGGCCGGCCGGATCGGCGCGACGCGTGGTATCGATCTGCGCTGCTGCGCCCGTTGCCATGGCCAGGATCAGCGATAACGTCAGCAAATATCGGAAATGCATAGTCATAAACTGCTACTCCCACTCGATGGTCGCCGGCGGCTTGCTGCTGATATCGTACACGACCCGATTGATCCCCTTCACGCTGTTGATGATGTCGTTGGAGATATCTGCCAGGAAGGTGTAGGGCAAATGGGCCCAGTCAGCCGTCATCCCGTCGACAGAGGTCACTGCCCTGAGGGCTACTGTAAACTCATAGGTTCTTTCGTCACCCATGACCCCTACGCTTTTTACCGGCAGCAGGATCGCTCCTGCCTGCCAGACCGTCGAATAAAGATGGTGGTCTTTTAGTCCTTTTACATAGACATGATCAGCCTCCTGCAATAATCGCACCTTTTCTTCGGTGACCTCGCCAAGAATACGGATCGCGAGGCCTGGTCCGGGGAAGGGGTGGCGTTGCAACAGATCGTCGGGTATGCCCAGCTCTGCGCCTACCCTTCTGACCTCGTCCTTGAAGAGGAAGCGGAGCGGTTCTACCAGCTCGAGGTGCATCTTTTCCGGCAGGCCACCGACATTGTGGTGTGATTTTATCGTCTGAGACGGGCCGTGGACGGAGACGCTTTCTATGACGTCGGGGTAGATCGTACCCTGTCCCAGGAGCTCTACACCCTGTATCTTTTTTGCTTCTTCCTGGAAGACCTCGATGAATAGCCGGCCGATCGTTTTTCGTTTTGCCTCGGGCTCTACTTTTCCGGCCAGCCCGGTATAGAAGAGGTTCTTTGCGTCGATGCCTTTGACGTTGAGTCCGATCTTTTTATAGCTTTCCATCACCTGGCCGAACTCGTCTTTTCGCAGCACGCCGTTGTCGACAAATATACCCTGGAGCCGGTCACCTATCGCCTTGTGGATCAGGGTTGCTGCCACTGTCGAGTCAACGCCGCCGCTGAGGGCCATGATGACCTTGCGGTTGCCGATCTGTCGGGAGAGCGAGGCGACGGTATCGCTTACAAAATGTGCGGGTGTCCAGTCCTGCGAGCAGCCGCAGATATTGACCAGGAAGTTCTTTATGATCTTTTTCCCTTCGACTGAATGGTATACCTCGGGATGGAACTGCAGACAGTACAGGGGCTTTTCGCCGGTCTCTGTTTTGCGGAAGGCGGCATAGGGAATATTTTCCGTGGTGCCCAGGACTTCGAAGCCGGCAGGCAGGTCGAGGATAGTATCGGCATGGCTCATCCAGACCTGTGACAGTTCGGTGACGCCGTCGAAGAGGACATTCTCTTTTTGCTTGTGCAGAAGGGCCCGGCCATACTCACGCTTGTTGCTATTTGCGACGCGGCCGCCATATTGTTTGGCTGTCAGTTGGGCGCCGTAGCAGACTCCCATTACGGGCAGGCGGCTATGAAGGGCCGCGATATCGACTTCCGGTGCGTTTGTGTCGTTGACAGAAGACGGACTGCCGGAAAGAATGATGCCCTTCAGAGAAGGGTCGATATCGAAGGATTTGTGATAGGGAATGATCTCGCAGTATACATTAGCTTCACGTACAGCTCTGGCGATCAATTGAGTATATTGAGACCCGAAGTCCAGAATGAGTATCTTTTCCGTCATGGTGACGCGAAGGTAAAAAAAATAGTATATCTTTTCCGTCCTAAAACCAAACAACATGGGATACACTGCCAACTCTTTCCCTGGAAAAGCAAAATTTATCTGGCTTCTGGTCGCCATGCCGGTGATGATGAGCGCCTGTCACAATATCCTTGGTAAAAGGGTCAGGGGCAATGGAAATATCAAGACCGAGGATCGCAGCGTCAGCGATTTTAAGAATGTCGAGGTCAGCGGAGCGGCCAAAGTGCTTGTTTCCCAGAGCGATCATTCTTCTGTCAGACTGGAAGGTGATGAAAACCTGCTCAGCTATATGGAGGTCAGCCAGGAGGGCGATCGTGTTATCGTCCGTGAAAAGCATGGCTTTCACCTGGTGCCGACCAATGATATAAAGGTGTATGTGTCGACAAAGGTCTTTAACCAGATCAAGGGTTCGGGCGCGGTCGATATCATTGGTCAGTCGAAGATCACCAATCCGGAAGATCTGGCGCTGAGCGTCAGTGGGGCCGGTGATATCAAAATGGACGTAGATGCTCCCCGTCTGAGCGCGGATGTCTCCGGCAGCGGCTCTGTGGACCTGAAGGGGCAGACCAAAGACGTGGATCTCGACCTCACAGGGGCCGGCCATGCGCACTGCTACGAGCTGCTGGCTGAGAATACAAAGGTGGATATTTCCGGAGCGGGTGATGCGGAGGTTTTTGCCAGTGTCAAACTGGATGCCACTGTCAGCGGCGCCGGCAATGTCAATTATAAGGGTAATGCTACTACAGTCAACCAGCACGTCAGCGGTGCGGGCTCTGTGCATAAGGCAGATTGATGCTATTCTACCGGACCTTATTATTCCTTCTTCCGCTGGGGATTGTGCATTGGGCGTCGGCGCAGCCGCCGGCCCCGGAGGATTTTGTGAATGAGGTATACCATACGATCGTAGACTCCGCTTTTGACCATTATTATCTTATTGCCGGAGCGGACACCTGTCGCTTTGTGAAATATGACTACGACGAATGGGAGAAGTATTATCTTAAGGAAGAGGTCCCTTTTGTCACGCTCAACGAACTTTCGGAAAAGGCCTGGCTTTCGCGGTTTCCTTATTTCTGGAAGCAGCAGCGGCTCGAGAAGGCGGTATGTATTACGGTGCGGAAGGCGGATTCGCTGCTTTTTCCCGAAAGGTATGGGGAGGTCGACCGCAAGCGACCGGTCACAGAAAGGCTGGTCTTTAGTTTTTCTCTTCCCCAGTTCACCGATGACGGGCGCTATGCCGTTATCGATCTCAATTCCGTTTGCGGCGCCAACTGCGGTATCAGCATGACCTGTATATTTAAGCGCGTTGAGAGGAGATGGCGATTGATCGGACGGCATGTCAATTACTCTTCTTCACCGGAATAGGGGGCAGGGGTTTAGAGGTTGACATAGCGGACCCGTATCCAGATATTTTTATTCCTTCCTTTATCGTCAGTGCAGGATATCTTGACCGGTCCTTCGTCCGGGATGAAGAACGCTACGCTGCCGGCCTCTCCGGCCTTGTAGAATTTGTCGTTGATATACCAGTATACCTTACCCACGTCATTGCTGACCCGGCAGCGCAGCTGAAGGGGTTCGGGGTCTTTGCGGTTGATCAGGTATTCGCTGCCGCCGGACGGCGAGGTCACTACAGGGGCGCCTTCCCGGAATACTTTTTCGCATAGGGGATTGTGCGGGGGGATCTTCTGGTAGACGATACGATTGGTCTCGAAGTATTCTTTCATTTCCGGCGGGACTATCCGGTAGAGCTTTTTCTTATAGCCGGCTGGCGGCAGACAGCTGCGGCAATAGGAAAGTTTTTCGTCTGCCGAAACAAATATCTCTGCTTTGTTGTCGCATTTTTTTACGGGGGATACCAGCGGGATAAAATAGTCCATGACGGGGTGGTCACAGAATTGGGCGGGGGGGAGTCCCGATTCCGGGCAAACCATCCGGACGTCGCAATCGGAAGGCTGGCTGAACCAGGGCAATTCGTCGTCGTAGTCGATGGTATTAAAAACCTTAAACAGCAAGGGCGTCGCCACGTTGGCGCCGCTGAGCTCGGGGATGCCCAGGCCGGAGAAGTTGCCGACCCAGATGCCTACCGTATATCTCTTGTTATACCCGATGCTCCATGCGTCGCGGCGGCCGTAGGAGGTCCCCGTCTTCCAGGCGATCTTTGGCAGGTGTACGGTGCTCTCCCAGTTGAGCGGGAAGTCGGGTCTGTTCACTTTGGAGAGCGTCTGATCGATGATAAAGGCGGCTGCCGGGCTAAGGATCCTTGTTGGTTTTGCGTTGCTGTCTGCGGACCGGGTCAACTGCGGTCTTGTATAGTATCCTTCGTTGGAGAAGATCGAATACAGGCCGGTGAGCTCCTCCAGCGTGGCTCCGCATCCGCCGAGTATCATCGAGAGACCCAGCCGGCGGCGGTCCTTTTGGATCTGGTGGAAATCGCACTGCGACAGTTTTTCGATCAGGCGGTCCTTGCCCAGCATCTTCAGGCTTTTTACGGCGGGGATATTCAACGAATGTTCGAGGGCGTATTCCATTGTTACGTAGCCGTTGAACCGGCGGTCATAGTTCTCCGGCGCATATCCTTCATAGTTGACCGGAACGTCGGTGATGGTCATTTTTGGCGTCAGGAGGCCGGCGTCAATACAGAGTCCGTAGAGCAGGGGTTTTAGTGTGCTGCCCGGCTGGCGGATCGCTGTGGCGCCGTTGACCTGGCCACCATCGGTCGAGTCATGGAAGTCGGCGCTGCCGATATAGCTGATGATATGGTGGGTCTGGTTGTCCAGGACGATGACGGCGGCGTTGCGGATATTTTTCAGCGCCAGGGTCCGGGAATAGTCTTTGACCAGCTTTTCGATCTTGAGCTGTTTGTTCATTTCAATGTAGGTGTGGATGATCGGGTTGCCCTCTTTCTTTAGTCGCCAGGCCAGCTGGGGGACATAGCCGGGGACGGAACCCCGGGAGGCTGTCAGCGGTTCGGCGAGGGCGTCGGCGATCTCGGCGGGTGTGAATACGCCCGAGGCTGCCCAGCGGCGGAGCCATTTGTTGCGTTGTTCGACGATCTGGCCGTTATTCCTGCCGATCACCAGTGAGGAAGGGCGGTTCGGAATGATCGACAGGGCCGTTATTTCCGCCAGCGACAGGTGGTCGGGGTTCTTGTTGAAATAGAAGATGGAGGCTGATTTTACGCCCTGGATATTACCGCCATAGGGGACCTTGTTGAGGTAGAGCTGAAGGATCTCATTCTTGCTGTATTTCCATTCCAGCTGAAAGGCCCGGAAGACTTCTATGGCCTTTGCCCAATACGTGCGCTGTCTTGGATCCAGCGATCGGGCTACCTGCATGGTTATCGTTGAGGCGCCGGATGTGCGGTGTCCGCGAAGGATGTTGTTCCCGAGTGCCCGTGCTATCGCGAACGGGTTCACGCCCGGGTGGCGATAGAAATACCGGTCCTCTTTTTCGATGACGGTCTTGCGGAGCAGGGGCGATATCTCGCTCAGCTCGGTCTTCATCCGCCACTGCTGGTCGCGGGTCAGGAAAGCGTGTATCACCTCACCCTGGTTATCGGTAACGATAGTGGAGTATTCCACTTTGTCGGGTAAGGGGAATAGCCGGTTGAGGAGGAGAAAAAGAAGAAAGCTGCCGACGATGGTGATCACGCTGATCTTTAGCCATCGAAGAAGGGGCGGGGGGATCTTTCCGTTGCCCCGAAAATGGGTCTTCATGGTTTTCCGGTAGTTCCGGCAATATAGTGTAATTAACAAATTCTTATCACCTGTTCACTTGCAAATGAGGATCTCAGTTATGTAATTTCATGCCGGAATTTATTTCCACGATATGCAAACTTCACATCCTCCTTAGCTTCCCACTAATTTCATATATTCTTCATTTGCCTGCAAACAAACAGGCTGGTTTTTTTCTCCCTTTTTGTATATTAACAGCGCTTTAGGGTACGAGGGGTGATGGACCTCTTTGTGCCTGGCCTTCATAAACTCTTATCAGACCCCTTATGCGTAAACTCATTGGCTTGTCAGCCATCCTGATGGTCGCTCTTTCCCTGCCCCTCTTTTTTTCCTGTAACCGAAGCATGGTGAGTCTGGAATATACCAATGCGAAGGACGAGGTACCCACGCTGGGCAACCTGGTCTTCCAGTTCGATCAGTCGTTGGTGAAAGACTCCCTGTTGGATCAGTGGGATTCTACGCAATATGTGTCGTTCCAGCCTAAGATACCCGGCCGTTTTCGCTGGGAGCGTCCGGACAAGCTGGTCTTTTCTCCCTCCCAGCCATTACCGCCCGCTACGACCTTTAAGGCGACCCTTCAGAGCGAAATTCTTCAATTCAGCCATTTCGGGCGTATAAAGAAAGGAGAGGACCTGGTCTTTTATACGCCCGACCTCCGGCTGGACAATGCCAATTCGACCTGGGTTCTTCCGGAAGTGAACAGCAGCACGGCGTTGCCGCAGATAGACCTGCAGTTCAATTATCCGGTGAATCCCAATTCCCTGAAGGATAAGCTGACGGTCAAAATAGGCGATCAGGCCGTGAACTATACCTTCCAGACATTGTCGGTCTCCGACCATATCTCGCTGCGGCTGAACAATCTGAAGATGGAAGACAGGTCCGTCGATGCGATCGTTGCCATCGACAAAGGGCTGCTGCCTGATGGGGGAACCAATGGATTGAAGGAAAAGATCGAAACGACCTCTATCATCCCTTCTCCATTTGTGCTTACGGTCAATGAGGTCAATACTCAGCACGACGGCGAGACGGGGTCGATCCATGTCCAGACCAGCCAGCAGGTCGTCGCCGGTGGTCTGGCGTCGAATATCTCTTTCAGCCCGGCCGTAAAATTCACGGTAGAGGCGGCGGATGACGGATTTATCATAAAGAGCGACAATTTCGACCAGTCCAAAAGCTATGCGCTCACGCTGGCCAAGGGCATCCGGGGGCGTATCGGCGGGATATTGCACGAAGAATACAGCACCAATATTACGTTTGGCGAACTGGCACCGTCCATCAGCTTTGCCAATACCAAAGGGGTTTATCTTTCGGGCAAGGGCGCTCAGAATATCGAGGTCAGGATCATCAATGTCCCGCGCGTCAAGGTCGTTGTATCCAAGATCTATGAGAACAACCTGCTGATGGCGCAGCGATATAGCTATTATCCGCAGGAAAGGAATCTGTCCTCTTCCCGCAGCAGCAGTGCGGATGGCGATGAGGAGGGAGATGGCGGGGGTTATTATTCCAGCAGCGGCGACGACGCGGATCCCGTGCTTGGGGACGTCGTTTATGAACAGGAGGTGGATACGCGAAGTCTCCAGAAGAGCGGAAATGGACCGGGTCGTCTGCTCAGTCTCAGCATAACCGACAAGCTGCCCGAATTCAAAGGCATCTACCACGTCATGATCCGCAGCGCGAAGGACTACTGGGTCAGCGACAGGCGATACGTGTCCCTTTCCGATATCGGTCTGATAGCAAAAGAGGGTAAGGAGAAGATTTTGGTCTTCGCCAACTCTATCAAGACGGCAGCGGCCCTGCCAGGGATCACCGTCATGGCTTATGGCGCCAATAACCAACTGCTGGGGACGGGCAGCACCGGCGCAGAAGGGGTCGCCGAGATCACCTATACGCGTAAGGAATTTGCGGGCTTCCGGCCGGCTATGATCATTGCAAAGTCAGCGGAAGACTTCAACTACCTGCCTTTCGGGACGACGCGAGTGAACACCTCGCGTTTTGAAGTTGGGGGGACGCGTAGCAATGCATCCGGACTCGACGCATATGTCTATCCGGAGCGGGACATCTACCGGCCTGGTGAAAGGGTCAATTTTTCTGTTATCGTTCGTGACCGCCAGTGGAAGACGCCCGGAGAGCTGCCAGTAAAGCTGAAATTCCTGCTCCCCAATGGAAAGGAGCTGAAGACCTTCCGCAAGACCCTCAATTCGCAGGGCTCGATGGAGGGCAATATCGATATCGCTCAGTCGGCCATTACCGGCACCTATTCACTGGAGGTTTATACTTCGAATGACGTGCTGCTGGCCACCCAGCCCTTTCGAATCGAGGAATTCGTGCCTGACAGGATCAAGGTTACGGCCAGGCTGGACAGGAGTTCCCTGGAGGCGGGGGATGCGGGGCATCTGAATATTCACGCTGTCAATTTCTTTGGTCCT
>JAFDYE010000332.1 GCA_018267585.1 Bacteroidota bacterium | reverse complement strand
GACAAAAGGCTATTGGTCGCCAGCCATATTAAACCGTGGAAGGTTTCTACCAATGAAGAGCGCCTCGACGGACACAACGGGCTCCTATTATCGCCCCATATCGACAAGTTATTTGACCAGGGATGGATATCATTCTCGGATGAGGGGCAGTTCCTGATTAGCTCTAGGGCGATTGAGTCCACCCTAAAAAAATGGCATATCGACACATCCATATCCGTCGGGCCGTTTACCAAAAGGCAACAACAATATCTTTCCTATCACAGAACCAACGTATTCAAACCGTGAAAACCATCATAGTCGTTTGTGGGGTCATCCTAAATGAAGGCAAGGTGCTCGCCGCCCAGCGAAGTGCGACCATGTCGCTGCCGCTAAAATGGGAATTTCCGGGCGGCAAATTGAACCCTAATGAATCAGAAGAAGATGGCTTGAAAAGAGAGCTGCAAGAAGAACTCAACATCACCGTTTCACTGGGCAAGCGCCTTACCCCAAGTCCATACGATTACGGCAATATAAAAATCGAGCTAATCCCAATAGTCGGCCACTACTTAGAGGGAAAAATCATCCTTCGCGAACACCTTCAAATTGGCTGGTTCGAAGCCAAAGAATTACTAGCCTTGGATTGGGCGCCGGCGGACCTTCCTATTGTCCAGGAATTGCAAAGGCTCAACAATTCTTATTCAATAGAAATAGAAAAAGGCACGGTCTGAGGCTGTTGACACATCTCATCCGTGCATGCCTGGTAGGTAATACTGCCATTGATCGCAGACTTAGCGGCGGGTGACTTCAGCGTAACCGTCTGAACAAATTCTACCGTACCGCCATATTGGTACTGGATGATGTCGGCAACCTTGTCTTCATACTTCTCTTTATTTCCTTTTTCAATAAGTGATCCCGTCCAGTTGAACATCGGACTCTTCGTGAAGACTATTTTGGTGGGTTGAGAAATAGCTTGTTTGGGTTGCTTCTGGCTGTAGATATGCCAGCCTTCTTCGATATTGGCGGTGATGTGAATGGCGTAGGTCTTGTCGTTGACTTTCTCCGCACGGTAGGAGAAATGGACGGGGTCTTTTTGGGCCACAGCGACCAAACTATACACCAGGGCTGCCACAATCAGATGCATTTTTTTCATAAAGTGTAGTTCTTCTACTAGCTAGAACGGTCCTCCCTGCATTTTAACTACATTAACTCATTGTAAACGTCCCCTGTAGTCATTATGCGGCGCGGCTTCCTATTTTGAATCTCCAATCAAACTTTTATCTTATGTCGTCTTCCGGAAGAAATTCCCTGGCCTGGCTCAGGCTATTGCCAATCCTAATCGTCCTGCTTATCCCGGTCATCCTGGTTCTACAGGCGATTCTGGGCCATACCGGTGGAAGTTTCACCCTACCCTGGGACAAATCTTATATAAACCTCTCTACCGGAAAGGATCTAGCCTTTTTTGGTGTTTGGGGCCTTTCTAAATATACCTTCCAGCCAGCTGCGTCATCATTAGTCTATCCGATTTTATT
>JAFDYE010000331.1 GCA_018267585.1 Bacteroidota bacterium | reverse complement strand
GCGGAAGAACCATTTCCAGTTGCGCAGTGTTTTATTGATCTTCCTTAACCGGATGGGATGGGCTGTCAGCCTCTCGCGATCGGTGAGGAATACCCTGGTGGACATCTTCCGGAAGACGAACTGGTAGTTGCCCAGCCGCTGATGGAATTCCTGCCGGAGGCCAAAATCCGGACGGGGTGGGCCCGCCAGCGGGTTGATAAAGAGATATGACGCGTCGGACCTCAGCAGATCGACCGCGTCCTGCAGCCAGGTATTGGGTATCCCGCCAAGGATCATATCCGAGTCGAGGTGCATGATATACCGGTTGCGGCATTCGGCCAGCCCGTCGAAATAACAGTAAAAGGGTCCGCCGCGATAATCCTTGTGCGGAATTTCGACACCGGCAAAGAACAGCTCTGATAACACCCGGGCGCGTGCCGGCGAATAGTCGATATAGTGATACCTGAGCTTTGGATAGGCTGCCGCCAGCGTCGAAATAAAGGCGGTCAGCGCTGCCTGGTTGGCGTCAAAATCCACTGCA
The DNA here is from genome assembly GCA_018267585.1 of Bacteroidota bacterium. Classification (GTDB taxonomy): domain Bacteria; phylum Bacteroidota; class Bacteroidia; order Chitinophagales; family Chitinophagaceae; genus Puia. Next base: position 1,463 of record JAFDYE010000331.1, on the reverse strand, counting down.
AATTTCCCGTGACTCTTCTGCGATTCGACGGACAGCAGTATCTCGTCCACCTCGTCATACCAGAATCCGATCTGCCGTTCCAGCAGTTGCCGGCAGATGGGCAGGTCCGAAGCAGACAGGTTGATCTGCAGGGAAATATTATTTCGCGGAGAGTTCATATTTTTTGAAATAGGTGCGTTTGAAAAAAGATCCGACATAGTAGAAATAGGTGCTGCCCAGTCCCCAGTAGAACAAAGGCATGACGCCATGACGGCGATAAAAGACCAGCCGCTTCCTGACATTGTAGTTGGACCGCATGGAGGTCAGGCTCAGCCAGAGCTTGTGGAGGTCGGTGATCTTTCCCAGCCCGGAAGTCTCGCTGCTGTTGTAAATGACCAGGTCCAGCGCCGTCCGTACGGGTATGCCGCTGCGTTTGCAGCGGAGGGTAAAATCGCTGTCCCCGTGATATTGTGGAAAATCACGGTCGTCCCAGCGGAGCCCGTGCTTGTTCAATAGGGAGACCGGCACGAACGTGCCCATCCCGGGTTGCCAGTCGCATTCGAAGAAGGCAGCGTCGTCGCGGCCGGGGTCGGTGTAGAGTCCGTAGCGTCCCCAGGTGCGGTTGAAATATCCGCCGATCGACCAGACCTTGCCCCGCTGCTCCTTGACGAGGATCTTCGACCCGATGACGGCCCCCTCGGCAAAGGGCTGCTCAAAGACTCGCTCTGCTTCCACAAAATAATCATCCGCGGGCGTGATGTCGTCATTCCACAGCAGCAGGTAGTCGCTATTCAGCTGCCCGATCGCATATTCTGCGCCCCTATTAATCGCCCCGCTCCACCAGAGATCACCCGTCCCCTGCACCAGGTGAACGGATGGGTAGTTGGCCCCGATCCACTCCGAGCTGCCGTCTGTCGAGCCATCGTCGATGACGACGATCTCGAACTGACAGGTTTGCCGGCCGTCCCTCCGATAGACCTCCAGCGCCGAGGTCAGCGCCCGGAGTCCCTGTTTAGTGATGGGCAGCCGGTTGTAGATCGGTATAAGGATCGAAAACTTCTTCATGTACAGTATATTGCTTTTTGATAAGAGACCCGAAGAACAGGAAGCCCAGGAAAAAAGGCAGGGTGAAGATCACCTCACTGAAGCCGACGACCAGGAATATGAGCAAAAAGACGGCGGCAAAGCCCCTGTTGATCTGGAATTGTTTTGTCAACTGGTAGAAAGAATAATATAAGAATGAAAGATAGACGAGGGTGAAGATTGCGCCCCAGGAGATCAGCAGGGAGGTGTCCCCGCAGTTGCGCAGCACGTCCTTGTCGGGGCCTGCGATCCGGTAGGTGTTGTCCAGCCCTTTTCCGAATAGGATATATTTTGGGTCTTCCGAGATCTCCCGCATGTCCATCATGGCGCTCGCCAGGCGCGAGTCGCCGCCGTATGTATCGATCTCATAGTCGGCTTTCTCGATCTCGTTATCGATCTTC
>JAFDYE010000330.1 GCA_018267585.1 Bacteroidota bacterium | reverse complement strand
GAAGCCTTCGGGAAGATAGAGTACTGGCTGAACCAAAATGCCAGGAAGGTGCTGATCGTAGAGGACAATATCCGGCATGCGCAGGCGCTGGCCTATTTCCTGAGCAGCCATCAGCTGAATATGGAGATAGCGGCGACGATCCAGGAAAGCGTCCGGCTGCTGGCGGACGAGTCGGTGCATGGGGTCATTCTCAGCAGGGCGGTGGGGAAGGAAGAGCTGGATGCGCTGGAGATGATCCGCAAGGATCAGGCGCTGACGAATGTGCCGGTCATTGTCCTTACGGGGATGAATATTTCGAGAGGTGAAGAGGCCCGGCTGCGGCAATTCGCGGACAGTATCGTCGTGAAGACAGCGCATTCCTATCAGCGGGTGCTGGACGAGGTGTCCCTGTTCCTCCATGTGGTGAGCGAGAGCCAGGGGAAGGCGGAGGGGAATGGCTATGGGGGGAGGTTAGGAGGGCTGGACGAGGTGCTGAAGAACAAGACCGTGCTGGTCGCGGATGACGACGTGCGGAATATCTTTTCGCTGACCAAGGCCCTGGAGCAGCACAAGATGAAGGTGCTGTCGGCGATGGATGGGAAGGAGGCGCTGCAGATGGCGGAGGAAGGTGTGCCGGATATCATATTGATGGACATGATGATGCCGGAGATGGACGGGTATGAAGCGATAAGTCAGATCCGGAAGAACCCGCGTCTGAGGAACCTGCCTGTCATTGCCGTTACCGCCAAAGCCATGACCGGGGACCGGGAGAAGTGCATACAGGCCGGGGCGTCGGACTATATTTCAAAACCGGTAGACGTCGACCAGCTATTATCGTTGTTACGGATCTGGCTTTATGAGAAGTAAATTTGCAGAATGGAGTTCAACCCCATACAATATGAGGAGCTGGAACTGTTGTTGACCGACATCTACAAGAGATATGGCTATGATTTCAGCGAATATTCCAAGGCAAGCCTGCAGCGACGCGTATACCGGCTGTTCACGCTGGATAAGTTCCCGAGCTTTGCAGAGTTCAGGTACCGGCTGCAGACCGATGCCCTGTATTTCCGGCGGTTTGTGGAAGAGATAACGGTGAATGTAACCGAAATGCTGCGTGACCCGTCTTTCTATCGCGCGCTGCGGACGACCATACTGCCGGTGCTGGCGACCTATCCCTTCATCCGCATCTGGCATGCCGGCTGCGCGACGGGGGAGGAAGTCTATTCCATGGCCATCCTCCTGAAGGAGGCGGGGCTCCTGCACAAGTCGCTGCTCTATGGGACGGACATCAATCCGCTGGTTATCGAAAAGGCCAGGAAAGGGATATTTCCCGTTAGCCAGATGCAAAAATATTCCGAGAACTATATTCAGTCGGGGGGGCTAAAGGATTTTTCGGCCTATTATACGGCCAACTATCATCTCGCCAAGTTCGACAACTCATTGACGGGGAGGATGATCTTCTCGACGCACAACCTGGTATCGGATTATTCTTTTAACGAGTTTCAGCTGATCCTTTGTCGCAACGTGCTGATCTATTTCGAGCGGGACCTGCAGTCCAAGGTCATCCAGCTATTCGACAACAGCCTGGAGAATTTCGGTTTTCTGGCCCTGGGGTCGAAGGAGTCGTTGCGGTTCTCGCCGATCGCCGGCCGGTACAAGCAGGTCGGCAAAGAAAAAATATGGAGGAAGACGCATGAAGCCGGATAAGCTATTGCTCATCGGGGGCTCGGCGGGGAGTCTCCAGGTCATGCTCTCGCTGCTGACGGAGCTCGGGAGTGATTTTCCCGTACCGGTGCTGGTGGTGCTGCACCGGAACAGCGCATTCGACTCGGCTTTGGAGGAGCTGTTCTTCACGAGGACTGCGCTGGTGACGAAGGAAGTGGAAGAGAAAGAGGTGCCCTCGGCGGGGACGGTGTATCTTTGTCCGGCCGATTATCATGTTCTTGTCGAACTGGACCATAGCTTTTCTCTCGACTATTCCGAGCGGGTCCATTTCAGCAGGCCCAGCATCGATGTGGCCTTCAGGTCTGCCGCCGATATATATGGATCGGGAACGATCGCCGTATTGTTATCCGGGGGTAACGCCGACGGGGCCGAGGGGCTTGCCTACGTAAAAGAACGGGGTGGGGTAACCATAGTACAGGATCCTATGACGGCAGAAGTTCCCTATATGCCACAGCAGGCGATCACCCGAATGCAGCCGGATCATGTACTGCCGGCTGAAGCTATTTCCGTTGTTATCCGGGGGTTGGCAGCCTACAAATAGCTCAGCCATCTTTGTTGGGCGATATGGCTCCGTTTGTATGCGTCGAACCGTTGGCACAGCGGGTACAGGAGAATGACCGTGCCGATCCATACGAGGTATACGATGGAGAGGCTGAATCCGTAGCCTTTCAGCTTTGCGTTGGCGGTAACCCAGGTGGTGAGGTTGACCATATCGGAGGCGGAGTGTCCGGAGAGCATGGCGCCTAAAACAGCCAGGCCGTGCAGCAGGAATATATGGATGAGGTAATAGAACATCGGTACACGGCCGAAGACGGCCAGTTTTGCGGTCAGGCTGTTCAAAGGCTTCTCTGTGTAAGCGAGGAACAGGAAGGCTGGTCCGATGGTCATGCAAATATAGAGCAGGGAAGGAGGGTATTTGGTGGTGTTGAGAAAGGACAGGAAGGTGAAGAATCCATTGCGCTGTGTGGTCCAGGGCTGCGGGTCGCCGTATAGGTTGGAGGCGCGCAGCAGGACGAAGAAGCCGATGGTTATCCAGCCCAGCAAGCGGAGGGTCTTGAGGCGGCGTTCAGTATCCTGTGTGGGGGCGTACAGGTCACCCAGGTAGTAGCCGAGGGTGATCAGTCCGATCCAGGGCAGTATGGGATATCCGACAAAGACCAGGACGGGGCCGAAGAAAAAGGGGCGTTGTTCGTGGAGGAAGGCCCAGAAGAAGGCGCCGCCGCCGTTGCCTGCTACGTGGATGCTGTCGAGGGCGTTATGGCCGGCGATAAGCGCCAGGGCAATGGCGAGAAGAACTTTCCGGTTGAGGCGGATGAGGGCGGAGAGGGCGACCATGCTCACGCCGAAGGCCCAGATGACCTGGAGGATATACGTGGTGCCGTGGAGGTTGAAGGTCCAGCCGACGCTGACGATGAAGAGTTCGGCGAAGATGAGCCAGAGGCCGCGGGTGAAGAGAAAGAAAGCGAGGGGCTTTTTACCGTTCTTGAGGCCGTACAGGTGGGCGGAAACACCCGAGAGTAGCATGAAGATGGGGGCGCAGTAGTGGGTGATCCAGCGCGTGAAGAAGATTGTGCCGGTAGTCTTTGTGAGGTCCAGCGGGTCAAAGATATAGGCATTGCCGTGAAAATAGTCGCGCGCATGGTCGAGCGCCATAATGATCATGACCGTGCCGCGGAGTATGTCGATGGATTCGACGCGGCGTGTTTTGGTTATGGTTGCGGTTAATGGTGCAGTATAGGTCGCAGTTGACATGGAGGACGAGCTTTAGTAGTTCTCGTTCCGTAAAATTGCAAATTTTATTCGAAAAAATTAAGGTTTGGCTGAATTTTGTTCAGTTCTGGCGGTGGTTTTTTTCCTTGCGGCCGGGCCGGGTTACCGAAAGGAAAAAGAAGGGAGGGCGGCGAATCAGGCGCTAACTTTATGGTTGATAGCCATTTGTACAATGGCTTCGAGTTCGGTAATGTCGAAGGGCTTTTGCAGGAAGTAGTCGGCCCGGGCTTCTCTGGCGAGCTGGGTGACATTGCTGTTGGCGCTGAAGAAAATGACAGGTATGCCGTGGGTCTCGGGTGATAGCTTGAGCATGCGGGTGGCTTCGATGCCGCCTGGTCCGGGTATCCAGTTGTCCATGAGGATAACGTCGGGGTGGTAGTTCCTGACCTGGTCGATCACCTGATTGGATGTATTGAGAGTAGAGACCTCAAAGCCCTTTTTCTTTAGGACAATGGAGCAGATCTGAAGAATGTCAGGGTCATCATCGAGGATTAGAACTCTCTTATTCATTGTGAATTGGTTGATACAAATATCCCCTCAAAATTTTGTGCCACAAATTAAAATACGAGGGGGCATGGGATAAATACCAAGCCCGGGCGGGGATCCGGCCGACCGGAAGGAAAATGTAACGGCCCGGAGGGTTCACTCCGGGCCGCCTGTTGGTTGAAAGCCAGTTGGGGACTAAGGCCGTGCTATTTCTTTATGAACAATGGTTTTAGTGTAAACCAGGCCAGCGCCGGGAAGAAGTGCATGGGAATGACCATGCCCGGAAAGAGCTCTGGCGCTTCCAGGTCGAGCGGAAGCTTGACGGCGAATGGCGCCAGCAGTGTGGCAAAGCTGATGATGGCGAAGAGAAGGTTAAAGACGATCTCTCCTTTTTCCTTCAGGACTCTGTCCAGCAGGTAAAAGCCGATGGCTGCAAGGACGGCGCCGAAAAGGCTGGATGTGATGATCCGGATGGTCGGGGCTACCTTTGAAAAGTCCGCGCCAAGCGAGGAGTGGTAGACCCGTGCGTAGATGATCCCGGCTATTCCGGCCAGCAGACCGGATACGATACCGAGGAGTAGTGCTTTTTTAAACATAACGGTTCAAATTATTTGGTCACGGGTACGGAGATATCGAGCTTGATCTGCTCGCCTACGTCGCCTCCGGGCTTGCCGACCTTGAAATCGCTCCTGTTGACGATAAAGGATCCGGCGAAGCTGCCCCCGGTGCCCGACTTTTTAAAGGTGAAGGGGATCGTTGCCGGTCTCTTTACGCCGTGTATCTCCAGGTCGCCCGCAGCCTGAAAGCCATTGCCGACCCTGGTGATCTTCTGTGAAGAGAAATGTATCTGTGGATATTTTGCCACATCGAACCATTCGTCGCTTTTCGCATGTTTGTTCTGCAGACCATTACCGGTATTGATGGTGGCCACGTCGATGGTCACGTCAAATTTTGAGGCCGCCGGGTTCTGCTCGTCAAAGGCGATGTTCCCTTTGAACCCTTTGAAGATACCGGAAGCGTCGTCGCTGGAAAAGGCGATCGAATACCCTTCTGCGATCTGCCAGCTGGTGGCGGTGACGAAGGTGAAAGCGCTGCCGGCCAGGATCAGCACGGCAGCGATGGGATAGATTATTTTGTTCATATTGATATTGTTTAGCCTTTCACTACTTCAGCGTTGGCAACCAGCTTCACGTCGTCGCTAAGCGCTGCGGACGGGAAGGAGGGGGCGATGCCGAAGTCTGTGCGTTTGATGCTGCCTGTTACTTTAAAACCGGCTGTGGGCTTTTGGCTCTGAGGGTTGGTGATCGTGCCGTTGTACACCACGTCGAGGGTGACGGTTTTGGTGACGCCGTGCAGGGTGAGGTCACCGGTCAACTTGTAGCTCTTTGCGCCGACCTTTTTGAACGATGTGCTCTTAAAGCTGAGCGTACCAAACTGAGCCGCGTCGAAGAAGTCGGGGCTTTTCAGGTGGTTGTTGCGCTGTTCGTTGCCGGTGTTGATGCTGTTGACGTCGGCGTTGAGCTCGACGGTAGCGTCGGAGAAGTCGTCCTTGGCCGAGGTCAGCTTTGCGGTGACGGAGCCGAAAGAGCCGCTGATGTCGTTGATGCCCAGGTGAGTGATCGAGAAGTTCAGCTGAGAGTGAGCCTTGTCCCAATTCCAGTCCTGTGCGAAGGAGGCGGTGGCGAAAAGCAGGAATGCTGCGGCGATGGTGGTGATCTTTTTCATTTGTTTTGTTTTTGAGAGATCTGATTGTTGTTTAAACACTGATATGGTTAAAAAAATTAATTCAATTCGATAACGAGCTCGTCAAGGGGTCGGCGGACCTTTTTGAGGTTGGCCAGCCAGTCGTTGGCGGTGTCGCGGACGCCGAGGGTCAGGATGGTGACGCTGCGGAGGCCTTTTTCGTGCAGTCCGAGCAGTTGGTCGAGCTCGGGGTTCTTGAAGCCTTCCATTGGGGTGGCGTCGACCTGTTCGGTGGCGGCTGCGGCGATGGCTACGCCGAATGCGATATAGGCCTGGCGGGCTGCTCTTTCGAAGCGCTGCTCTTTGGTCAAAGCGGCGTAGGAGGCTTTGAGGTTGTCGGTGTAGCTTTTCAGTGCATCGGCGGGCAGGTTACGCTCTTCTGTGATCTGGCCATATACCTTGTCGATCTTTTCGGCGGTAATATCGTCCCAGGCGGCGAAGATCAGCAGGTGAGAGGCTTCGGTGATCTGGGGTTGGTTGTATGCGACGGGCTGGATCTTTTCCATCAGCTTCTTATCCGTGACCTGTATGATGCTGAAGGGCTGGATGCCGCTGGATGTCGGGGCCAGGCGGGCTGCTTCGAGGATGATATCCACTTTCTGTTGGGGGAGCTTGTCTCCGGTCATTCTTTTGACGGCGTAGCGCCAGTTGAGTGATTCTAATATATTCATGGTGTTATGGTTTCTACTATTATTATTTATTATAACGGTGTTAGGATCTGGGTCCAAAAAAAAGGGTTGATACCCTTGCGAAGCGGCGTGCGTTGCACGCGGCTACCGGTGATCGCTTTCCTAGGCCTCGATACCCCGGATAAAGCTGCATAGGACGTCTCCCAGTACCTGGAGGGGGAGGTCGGTGTGGTCTCCGTGTCCATCGCCGGCTTTGTTCGAGTCGCCGGTATTGGTCTTTTCGGGGGTTCCTCCCAGCCGGTTCATGTTGATCGACACCAGGCCATGTAACATCGACCAGAACGACTGGTATTTCAGCCAGGGGTTGAAGGACGGTTGTTTGCCGGGTTCGACCATCGCGATAAGGCTGCTGGTGATGACCTCGCTGAAGGTTGCGAGTGCCGGGATCTTGACGGCCGTATCGCAGGTCGGGATGCCGAGTCCGAACATCAGCTGGTAGTATTCTTTATTCGCGAAAGCAAAATCCCAGTAGGCGCGGCCCATAGCACGGATCTGTTCGGCCGGGTCGGCTTTATCCTTTTTGGCGTCCGCCAGGGCCTCGGCCAGCAATTGAAATCCTTTTTTATTGAATTCCAATAAGATAGCGTCTTTATTTTCAAAATGACTGTAGATGACCGGGACGCTGTATTCGATCGCGTCGGCAATCTTCCGGATGGAGAACGAGTGCCACCCTTCGGTGACGACCATTTCCCAGGCCGTATCCAGAATGCTGGCCCGGACCTCTTCTTTTTGCCTTAGTTTTCGATCTGTGATTCCCATTTTCTACCTCCGTTACATTTTGTAACAGTGTTAGACAAAATTACACCCTTTTCCTGAATGAACAAATTTTTCTGAAAAATTTTCTTCACGTGTGGATTTTTTTAGAAAATAGTCCCTGTAGTCTATTGTTTTTCAATAAGTTATTGAATTGTAGGGATCGAAGCGAAGTGCTTATAGCCTGCGAGCGAAATCTGTGAGATCGTTCTCTGGCGGACATCGTCGCTGGCTTTTGCGTCGGCCACGAAGACGACTATGACGAGGTGGTGTCCGTTGGGCAGGGTG
>JAFDYE010000032.1 GCA_018267585.1 Bacteroidota bacterium | reverse complement strand
CAATAGCTGTCCGTTTTGTAGAAGATGGGTGTGGCGGGGGGTGGTGATTTGAGGACGGCGGACGGGGAGGGATTGGGGACGCGAGGGACGGCAGAAGGCGGAGGGATCGGGAAAGCGGAGGGATTTGGGAAAGGGGAGGAAGTGGGACGGGGGACGCTGGGGGTCCGGGGAAGACGGAGGGGCCGGGGGAGGTGGAGGAATCTGGAAAGGCGGAGGGACCTGGGAACCGGGGGACGCGGAGGGGGAGGAATTTATAAAAAAATAATATTGGCGCGGGGGGCATGCGGGGAATTGGCGGTATCATTACAGGCATTTTTTAAACTCTACCTGCTTGAACCTGCTAATTATCGAGGACGAACCCGAGTTATCGCGCAATATGAGCAGCTATCTTCTGCAAAGCTTGTATACCTGTGAGACGGCGGCTACTTTTTCTACGGCAAAGGAAAAACTGCATGATGGCCAGTATGACTGTATCATACTCGACATAAATCTGCCGGGGGGGAGCGGACTCGAGTTGTTGCGTCAGCTCAAGCAGAAGCAGCAGTCCGACGGCGTGCTGATCATTTCCGCAAAGAATTCGCTAAACGATAAGGTGGAGGGGCTTGAGCTGGGGGCGGACGACTATCTGGTGAAGCCTTTCCATATGGCCGAGCTGTCCGCGAGAGTAAACGCCATTATCCGCCGGCGGGCGTTTGAGGGGAACAATATCCTGGTACTGGGGAAGCTTACGGTGGACCTGGTGGCCAAGGCTGCGAGGACGGAGAGCGGCGATCTCAATCTGACCAGGAAGGAATACGAGCTCCTCGTCTATTTCGCCAGCAACAAGAACCGGGTCATCACGAAGGAGTCGATCGTCGACCATCTCTGGGAGTCCTCGGTGCAGATGACGGACACGTACGATTTTATCTATTCGCATATCAAGAACCTGCGGAAGAAGCTGGCGGACGGTGGGTGTCCGAGCTATATCAAGTCAGTCTATGGCATGGGTTATAAATTTTCCATCAGCTGATGCGGCGCAAGATCAAGCTGACGACACTGTATTATCGGCATATCGTTCCGGTCGTGCTGGTCCTGCTGCTGGCGGGCATTGTCAGCAGCTATTTCCTGGTGCGGCGCATATTGCAGGGGGAGCTGGATGCCATACTCGAGCGCAGCAAGTCGCGCATTGAAAGCTATATCCACACTAACCACCGCCTTCCCGAGATCAATACCTTTGACGACCAGCTGATCCTCTTCAGAAAAGCGGCCTCGATGAAGCCGAGCGTCTGTAGCGACGCCATGCAATACATCCCGGAACAGCAGAAATATCATGTTTCGCGGAAGCTTGTTTTTACCACTATGCTCAACGGAGAGCTCTGGGAGGTGACTGTTACACAGCCGCTGGAGGGTACCCGTCACCTGACCATCCTGATCGTGCAGATGGCGATCGTGACGATCTCGGTGACCCTGCTGCTCTTCATGCTGATCATCCGCCGTATCCTTTCGAAGATATGGAAGCCCTTTTATCAGTCCTTGCAGCTGATCGAATACTTTAAGGTCGATGATCCTAACCGGCCTGCCTTTCCGGACTCGAATATCGAGGAGTTCAGGTTGATGAACGCCCATTTTACAAAGGCGGCGGAGAACGCCAACCGCGACTACCGCAATCTGAAGGAGTTCAGCGAAAATGCCTCGCATGAGCTGCAGACGCCGCTGGCCATCATCCGGTCGAATCTGGATATGATGACGCAGGAGCCTATGACGGAAAGGCAAAGCCAGCTGTTGTCGGGGATATACGCATCTGTACGCCGGATGACCCGGCTGCAGGAGTCACTGCTGCTGCTAACGAAGATCGACAACCGGCAGTTCAGCGCCATCGATGATATCCGAGTCGACGTGGTCCTACGGGACAAGGTGCAACAGCTGCAGGAGCTGCTGCATGCGCGTAATCTCCAGTGCCGTCTCGAGCTTTCTGAGACCTCGATACCCGCCAATCGCGAGCTGGTCGATATTCTTCTGAACAATCTATTCAGCAATGCCATCCGGCATAATGTGAAGGACGGGGTGATACACGCGCAGCTGCGGCCGAACCTGTTGCGCGTGAGCAATACCGGCGCCGGTGAGGCGCTCGACGGCAGCCGCATCTTCCGGCGTTTTTATAAGAACCCGGACCAGCCCGGGAATAATGGGCTCGGGCTCTCCATTATCAAGCAGATCTGTGATACGACGGCGATGCAGGTGGAGTATGGGTTTGATGCGGGGCGACATTCATTTACGATTTCGTGGTAGTAGAGGACCAAAATATTTTTGGCGGGGAAATACACATTACATATATTTAATATCGGATCCCCCCGCCCCGTATCTACTTGAGCAAAGCCGTTGCCCTGGTATTTATTTTCCTAAACCAAATTGCTTCGCCATGAAAAAATCTCTCGTATGGGCAGCCGGATGCTGCCTGCTTTTCTCCTGCACGAACTCTTCCAACGCACCCGGCACCAAAGACACGACTTCCGCCATGAGTGCGGCACCGGCTACGCCACCGCAAAGCGAATTTGCAGACGCCAGGTACACGGAAATCGGTAAAAAGGTGATGTCACAGCTGGCCTCGGGTGATATCAAGGGGATGATGGACGAGTACGCGGATAACGCCGTGTACAACTGGTCCGCCGGCGACAGTCTTGCCGGCAAGGGGGCTATTGAAAAGTACTGGATGGATCGCCGCGCCAACGTTGTGGACTCCCTCTCTTTCGCCAAGGACATCTGGCTACCGTTGAAGGTTAACCGGCCGCAGCAGGGGCCGGATGTCCCGGGTGTATGGCTGCTCAACTGGACGGAGGTACATGTCAAGTACAAGAAGGGGCCGAGGCTCGTCTTCTGGGTGCATACGGACTATCACTTCGACCAGGCCGACAAGATCGACAGGCAGATAACGTATATTGACAGGGCGCCGATCAATAAGGCGACGGGGATGCATTAGATCCTGCCAATACAACTCTGCCTTTGCCCCGCGAAAGATCGCCTATGCCTTTGCCAAGGTCAGCGATGGGGAAGCGCAAATGCTTGTGTTGTTCCAGCCTGCGGGGGCGATGGAGGACTTTTTTGCGGAGATGAGCAAGATTGGGAAGGGCGTAAAAATGGAAGAGCAGGTTGCTCGAAAGTTGTGGCATGGGCATGGGATGGAGATTGTGGGGCCGCCGCTGAAATTTTAGAAGTTGATATATGGGATGGGTGCGAGGATTTTTGGATCAGGAAGGGGAGACAGGGGTGTTTTGATCTTCGATCTTTAATCTTTCCACCAGGTCGTGAAAATATTTGGGGGACCATATTGCTATCCGGTTCTCATCGGGGATGAACCGACGTATATCGTCTTTGACCCTGTCCATGTTGACGGCGTCTATTTTCGCATTCAATAGATGAAGGAACTCTTCGGATGTTAATGAGTTCTTCTTCCAGTCATTGCTTGCTACGGCCCGCTGTATAAAATGAGACAGGTTCAGCGGTACTCCCTTTTTAATATACCATTCCATGTCGTACCAGTCGCGTCCCTTGACGTTGTTCTGCCATTTGCGAAACAATAGCGCGTGCATCTTTCCCGCAAAAAGGCTGGGGAGAGTAAAGCACCGGACGTAAAATGAAAAAGGCTGTGTAAGAAGCTTTTCTTCGGTAGCGAAACCCGCGGGGGGCTGCTTGTCTACCTCTATCTTGATCTTGATATTGGGGACTTGTCCCATACCCTGCTGGGGAAGTATTCCGTCCAGTATCAATTCCTTCCAGATCGTTTGTGACTTTAAAAAGGCGGATTCGATGTTGCTTTGCATCTTTTTCTCCTTTTCCCGGATTGATACCTGCATTCCCTGGGAATTAAATTCGGTGACGATGGCTTCAATATACGGTTGGAAAGAAAAATCCGGATTGTCGGTCAAAATGGAAAAGTCAAGGTCCTCGGAAAAACGGTCAAGGCCATAGAATATCCGTAGGGCCGTTCCTCCATAAAAAGCCGCTTTTTCATAGAATCCGGCGCGATAGAGACCGGCAAGCGCCAGCTGTTGCATGATTTCCCGCAGCGCTGATGTGGCCTTCTCTCTATCTGTAGGGTGATATGATTCGAGCCATTCTTTGATCATTGTGGCCGGATAGTTTCGATTAAAAGGCTTAATGATTCTTTCTTGGGAGAGGCGGGTATCCAGCTACCGACGCCAGACAGGTCCTGGTTTCTAAGGTCGTCTATATCGATGCGGAGGTCGTCTTCCAGATAGGTCAGGACACTCGTCCTGCTCCTGAAATTTACGCCTGCTGTTGTAATGATCTTGTCGAACAGCGCTTTGATGGGGGAAGCGATGAGGAAGCGTTGCTGCTTGTCTATCCCCACGCTTTGAATACCATAGCTATAATACGGCAAAGGGAGTCGCGTGAAGGTGTACACTCCCAGGGGAGTCGAAAATCTGCGGCTGGCTTTGGTCGTCATTGAGCTGATCTCAACTACCTTTTCTGGTATCAGTCCGTGATAGGATAGGGCGCTTTCCAGCGAAACATAGCTTGGACCGAGGATGTGGTTGGCAATCAGGAAAGGGTCGGGCTTTACCTCCGTGATCTTTGGCCCGGCAATGTATAGTCCCCGTCTTACCTGGGCTAAGGTCCCGTCCTTGATGAGGTTGTGTATCTTGTCGTTTGGCTGATTGTAGTCCCTTAAAATCCAATTCATTACATGGTGAGGAATTGGGTTTGTGGCATATTGCTTTATGGAATGGGCTATTTCCATACCGTAAATGTAAAAAAATAATATGAAAATCTGAAATCTTTCGGTTTAGCCTATGAAATTTAGCATTAGTTTGTTGAAAGCACGAGGGATAATCTGAATTATTTCGGTTATCCTATTAAAATTTAACACGAAGTGCTGCGGGTGGGGCAAAAAAAGGAGGGGCCTCGCCCGTGCGAAAAGCCCCTCACTAAAAACCCCCTTCAAACCAATTCCCTTTAACTTTCTTTTGTTGGTCCACAGGGTGAGGAGGGTGACCTCTTTTTGTTGACCGACCCAGGGGTGTGACCTCTTTTTTAGGCCCACCCGGTGGAGAGGATGAGCTCTTTTTGGTGATCGACCCCGGGGGTGTGACCTCTTTTTTAGGCCCACCCGGTGGAGAGGATGACCTCTTTTTGGTGATCGACCCCGGGGGGAGGGTGACCGCTTTTTGTTGATCGACCCTGGGGTGATCATTTTTGGTGACCCAGGGGCGGGGGCCGCTGGTTCTGGGTTTGAGCCGGTCGGAGGGGTAGGGATGGTTTCCTGCCCGGGGGGACCAGGGGGATAGGGTTTATTTCCAGCCGCCGCCGAGGGCCTGGTAGACGCTGACGAGGGCGTTCATTTGTTGCTGGCGGGTTTCGACGAGCTCGAATTTGGATTCGAGGGCGTCGCGCTGGGTCATGAGGACCTCCATGTAGTCGGCGCGGGCGGACTTGAAGAGGTCGTTGGAAATGGAGATGGACTGGTTGAGGGCGTCGACCTGTTGGGATCGCAGGTCGTAGCTTTTCTGCAGGTTGCCGATGCGGGACAGCTGGTTGGCCACTTCTACATAGGCATTGAGGATGGTCCGCTCGTAGTTGTAGGCTGCCTGTATCTGTCTGGCGTTGGCGTTGGCGTAGGTAGCCTTGATCGCGTTGCGGTTGACCAGTGGCGCGACGAGGTCGCCTGCCAGGGAATAGAGCAGGGACTTTGGTGTCTCCAGCAGATAGGCAGGGTTGAAGGCCTGATAGCCGATGGCGGCGGAGATGCCGAGCGATGGATAGAACCGGGCTTTTGCGACCTGGACGTCCAGGCGGCTGGCTGCCAGCTCGAGCTCGGCCTGTTTGATATCGGGCCGGTTGGCTAAGAGTTGGGATGGGATCCCGGGGTGGAGTTTGCCCGGGAGGAGGCTGGTTCCGAAAGTGGCGGGATCGCGGGGGATATGTCTTGGATATCTGCCCAGGAGGAAGTTGATGCGGTTCTCGGTGACCGTTATTTTCTGCAGGATATCATATTGGATGCTCCGTGTTTTCAGCACTTCCGCCTCGAATTTGCGTACGGCGAGCTCGGTGACGCGGGTCGCTTCCTTCTGGAGTCTGACGATCTGCAGCGCGTTGTTCTGGATGTCGATGTTCTTTTTTACGATGTCCAGCTGGTTGTCCAGTGCGAGGAGTTCGTAGTATGAATTGGCGATCTCGGCGACCAGGTTGGTGATGACGAAGTTGCGGCCCTCGATGGTTGCGAGGTAGCGGGTGACGGCGGCTTTTTTTGCGTTGTGGAGCTTGTGCCATATGTCCGCTTCCCAGGTGGCGTAGCCTTCTATCCGGTAATCCTGAAGGGGGTCGGGAGTGCCGCCGGGGTGGATCGCGATCGCCTCTTCCGTGGCGCCCTGCATCGTGTACTTTCCCGCTTTGTCGAAGCCGGCGCCGGCTCTCAGGCCGACGAAGGGCAGGTATTCTCCTTTTCTCGCCTGTATCTCGTTGCGGGCGATCCCGATCTCCCGTAGCGTGATGTTCAGCTCCTGGTTGTTCTTCAGGGCTGTATCGATGAGTGCGACGAGGTTGGGATCGGTGAAATAGTCCTTCCATTTTATTGAAAGGGGGTTGGTGGTGTCTGCGGAGGTTCTTTCCGCGTTGGCGGAATCTCCCCGGTAGTTGCCCGGCACCGTTGTATCGGGTGTTTTTCCTGTCAGGGCGGGCAGTTTGCAGGCCGCGAAGAGCAGGGAGATGAAAATTATTATATAGTACCTATACATTGTGGTCGATTTCTTCTGTTAATGGATTTTCTTCTTCGTCTTTGATGAGTTTGCGCCTGGACGCGATGGTGCCGAACACGTAGTACAGTCCGGGTATCACGAGGGCGCCGAAAGCGGTACCGATGAGCATGCCGCCGGCGGAGGCTGCACCGATGGTGTGGTTGCCGATGGCGCCTGGTCCGGTCGCGAACAGCAGGGGGAGGAGGCCTGCGATGAAGGCGAGGGAGGTCATCAATATGGGCCGGAAACGTTGATTGGCACCCTCTATCGCTGCTTGCATGACCGTTGCGCCGGCTCTATGCCGCTGCACGGCGAACTCTACTATCAGCACTGCGTTCTTGCCGAGCAGACCGACCAGCATGACCAGTCCCACCTGCGCATAGATGTCGTTGGAAAGGCCCATCAATTTCAGCAGGGCGAAGGCTCCGAAGACGCCCATTGGCAGGGACAGGATGACTGCCAGCGGGAGGACGAAGCTCTCGTACTGTGCGGCGAGTATCAGGTATACGAATCCCAGTACGATCAGGAAGATATAGATGGCCTGGTTGCCGCGTGCTATCTCGTCCTTCGAGAGGCCTTCCCAGTCGATGCCGTATCCGCGGGGTAGTGTCTTTGCGACCTCCTGGATCGCCGCGATGGCCTGGCCGCTGCTATAGCCGTCTGCCGGTTCGCCCCGGATGGCGGAGGAGGTATACATATTGTACCGGGTGATCTCGTTGAGGCCGTGTGTCTTTTTGATGGTCATGAAATCGGAATAGGGAACCATCTCGTCCTTGTTGTTCTTGACATACAGTTTGAGGATGTCATCGGGCAGTCCCCTGTATTCGGGCGAGGCCTGGACGTACACTTTAAAAAAGGTGCCAAAACGGATGAAGCCCAGCTCGTAGGTACTTCCGATGAGGATCGACAGGTTGTCCATCGCCTTGCCGATCGAGACGCCTTTTTGCATTGCCGCCTCGTTGTTGATGTTCAGCTCATACTGGGGGTAGTTCGCGCTAAAGAATGTAAACAGCCCTTTGAGCTCTTTGCGTTGCCGGAGTGCGGCCATGAAATCGTCGTTGACCTTCTCCAGCTCTTTGTAGTCGTCGGCGTTGGTCTTGTCGAGGAGACGGAGTGCGAAGCCGCCTGCCGAGCCATAGCCCGGTACTGCGGGGGGGCCGAAGAATTCGATGGTGGCGCCCGAGATGTCCCTGGTCTTTTCTTCCAGCTCGTGTATGATCTCCGTGACGTTGTGTTTGCGGTCAGACCAGTCTTTGAGGTTGATGATACAGGTGCCTGCGTTGGAGCCGCGGCCGTCGGTCAGCACTTCGTATCCTGCGAGCGCGCTCACGGACTGGATGCCCTCTACGTGTTCTGCGATCTGCTGCACCTGCCGGGCGAGGTCATTCGTCCTCTCGAGGGTAGAGCCGGGAGGTGTCTGGATGATGGCGTAGATCATGCCCTGGTCCTCGTTGGGGATAAAGCCGGAGGAAAGGACCCTGTTGATGCCGAATATCCCGAAGCCAAAGGCGATCAATATACCGAAGGTGATCACTCGTCTGTTGACGATCGTTGTCAGGAGCTTGGTATACCGGCCGGTCAGCTTGTCGAAGCCCCTGTTGAAGGCGTCGATCATCTTGTCGACCGGCGATTTCTTCCGGGGCTGGCCGTGTGTATTTTTTAAAATGATGGCGCAGAGTACGGGTGTCAGGGTCAGGGCCACGAGGCCGGAAAGGACGATGGATGTGGCCATCGTGATCGAGAACTGCCGGTAGAAGATGCCTACCGGTCCCGACATAAATGCGACGGGGATGAATACTGCCGCCATGACGAAGGTGATCGCCACGATCGCGCCGCTGATCTCGTGGACGACCTTTTTGCTTGCCTGGTAGGGTGAAAGGTGTTCGGTCGCCATTTTCACGTGTACGGCCTCGATCACGACGATCGCGTTGTCCACGACAATACCGATGGCCAGTACGAGGGCGAAGAGGGTGATCAGGTTGATGGTCAGGCCGAATAGCTGCATGAAGAAAAATGCGCCGATCAGGGAGACGGGCACGGCGAGGGTAGGGATCAGGGTCGATCGCCAGTCGCCGAGGAAAAGGAATACCACGATGGCTACGAGTACGAAGGCTTCGCCGAGGGTGTGGAGTACTTTGTCGATAGAGGCGTTCAGAAAGCTGGAAACGTCGTAGTTGATCTCGTAGTCCATTCCGGGAGGGAAGGAGCTGCCCTTCAGCTCTTCGAGCTTTGCCTTGATCCTCTTGATGACGTCTGTGGCGTTGCTGCCGTAGGTCTGTTTGAGCATGATCGCCGCAGACGGGTGGTTGTTGAGGTTCGAATAGATGTCATAGAACTCGCTGCCGAGCTCGACTTTTGCGACGTCCTTCAGCCTCAAAAATTCGCCGTTGGGATTGGCGCGCAGGATGACGTTCTCGTATTGTTCGGGCTTGTTGTATCTGCCCTGGTAGGTCAGTACGTATTCGAGCGCTTCGGAGCGCTGGCCGTCGGCGCGTCCGATCCTGCCGGCGGAGCCGATGACGCTCTGGCTGCTGAGGGCGTCCATCACGTCTTCGGTCGAGATATTATACGCCCGCATGCGGTCGGGCTTCAGCCAGATGCGCATTGCGTACTGTCTGCTGCCGAGGATGATGGCCTTGCTTATCCCGGAGACGCGTCTGAGTTCCTGCAGGATATTGACGTTGGCGTAGTTGTAAAGAAACTTCTCGTCCGCCTTCGGGTCTTTGCTGTAGACGTTGACGTACATCAGCATATTTGGCTGGACGACGTTGACGACGACGCCTTCGCGTTGGACGAGGGGGGGGAGGCGGTTGGTGACCTGTTCGATACGGTTCTTGACGTTGACCACGGCCTGGCTGGGGTCGGTGCCCAGGTCGAAGATGACCTGTATATTGGCTTCGCCGGCGCTGGTTGCGTCAGAGGTCATGTATTTCATTCCCGGGACGCCGTTGACGGCTTTTTCCATCGGGATGAGAACGGACTTTACCAGCACGTTGGCGCTGGCGCCGGGGTATGCTACTGTCACTTCCACGCGCGGGGGCGCGATGGAGGGGAACTGTGATGTGGGAAGGGTATTGATGGCCAGGACTCCCATAAAGATAATGACAAGCGATATCACTATGGAGAAGACGGGCCTCTTCATGAATATGTTAAACATCGTATTTTCTTTTAGGGCGCCGCTCCGGATGGCGGCGCGTGCATTATTCCGTTGGGAGTTTGAGGTGGGTGATGACGGATTTCGGGTCTTCGTATTTGATCTCGATCTTGTCGTTGTTCTTTACTTTCCGCAGGCCTTCGAGGAGGATGTGTTCGTCGGCGCTGAGTCCGTCCTTGATGATATACAGGTCGGGTATGGAGGCTTCGACGGTGATCGGTCTTAGCTGGACGATGTCATTCCTGTCGACTACATACACGTATTTTTTGTCCATGATCTCGAGGGTAGCTTTTTGCGGTATGATCAGCGCGTCTTTGAGGTCGACCTTCATCAGGACGTTGCCGGTCTCGCCGTGGCGCAGCAGGCCTTCCTGGTTGGGGAATGTGGCGCGGAATGCGATGTTGCCGGTCTCGTTGTTGAACTCGCTTTCGATCGTCGATACTGTCCCGGTATGGGGGAATATCTCGTTGTTGGCCATCATGAGGCTGACCTTCATTTTGTCGCCGGCTTTCTCGTGGGCTTTGAAGTTGAGGTATTCGGGTTCGCTGACGTTGAAATATACCCACATCTGGCTGTTATCCGAGAGGGTGGTCAGCAGGTCGCCTTCTTCTACGAGGCTGCCGAGTTTCAGGTGAAGCCGGTCGATGAGGCCGTCGAATGGGGCTCTGATCTCTGTGAAGCCGAGGTGCACCTGTGCGAGGGCCAGTTCTGCTTTGGCTTTGTTGTATCTGGCCTGTGCCAGGGCGAGCTCGTTCTTCGAGACGATATTTTTCTCGGCCAGGGGCTGGGTATTCTGCACTTCGATGGCTGCTTCGCTGAGTTCGGCCTGGGCCTTCTCCTGCTCGGCCTCGTATATTTTCGGCATGATCTTGAAGAGCAGCTGTCCTTTTCTTACGAATTGTCCTTCGTCCACGTATATCTCCTGAAGGTATCCTTTCTCCTGGGCTCTTATTTCGATATTCCGTATGGCTCGTATCTGGGATACGTATGCTTTGGTGAAGGAGGTGTCGATCTTTTCGGGGCTGGTAATGTGAAATTGTACGGGGGCCAGTTTTTCGGCCTGGGTTGAAGTACAGCTGGTATAGCACAGGGAGGCGCATACGCCACCCATGAGCACGAGGATGCGTTTCATACTATTTTATGAATTTTTGTTGGGGGTATTAGAATGACTGGAACGGAACTGATGACAAGAAGGGGATCATATCCTGAACACGCCGAAGAGGATGAGCCTCGAAGTTGAGGCGAAGAGTTGGTGCTCCGGGCCGGACAGACAGCGGGTGAATGGGTGATAGCTTTGCGCTGCCGGCTGCGTGTATGAGGAAATAAAGTAGCTGGTGGGGGATTCGGGATGTTTGCAGGCCTGTTCGACGTCGTCGTCCTCTTCGATCTCTACCGCCCTTATCTTTTCGGTGCTGCTCTGGGTGTGGCCCGATTTTCCGAGGTGTTTGGCGTAGGATTGGACAGTGTGATGGTGCGCTGCGTGGGTACATCCGCCCAGCAGGGGTAAACAAAGCGCCAGCAGGAAATTGATTAGCAACTGCTTCATCCTTGAGTAAAAAATATAGCTTTCCCTTTGTGAATGGAAAGCTATCGTTGGAGTAAAATTAATACTCAGCCAATAAAATACAAACTATTTCTTTTCATTTTTTTTGTGTCATCAGGCGTGTTGTGTTGGTGACGGCGGTACTGTCTGTCCGGGCGATGGCCTCTCCGTTACAGTTAGTAAAGTAAACATAGTTGCCGTTATCGTGGAACCGGTAGACTTTGCAGCCCTCGTGTTCGAAGAGGTATTCGACCTTGTAGGAGTGGTTATTCGTGGCGGCCGTTTTGGATATAGGGTGCTCGACCGTGCAGCCAGTTATCAGCAGGGGCAGCAGAGGGAATAGGTGTCGCATGATTTGTTTTTCAGAAAAGATACCTACCTCCTCTGCCGCGTTGGAGCCGCTGGTGGATTTTAATCGATGGTTAAGCCGATTTTAACCGGCAATTAATCAGTGGTTGGTGCTTTTGGAAACCGATTCCCATTCGTCGACTTCCTTCGTCATTTGTGCGGTCTTTTTTCTAAAATTTTCGACGGCGTCGGGTCCTATGGGCAGGTGTAACGGAGGGTTGCTGCTGGCGGCTAGTTTGACGATCACGCCGGCCAGTTTTTTCGGGTCGCCGGGCTGGTTGCCGTGGATCTGGCCGACAGCTTTCCTGATCGTGCCGACGGAATCTTTATAGGCGTCGAGGATCAGCTGTGAGCTTTGGTAGGAGTCGGTCGAGACGAATTCGGTGCTGAAGAGGCCGGGGGCGGCTGCGGTGACGTGGATGCCCAGTGGTTTTACTTCCAGGGCGAGTCCTTCGCTGATGCCTTCGACGGCGTATTTGGTGGAGCCGTAGATACCGAAGCCGGGGACGCTGTTAAAGTAGCCGAAGAGGGAGGAGATATTGATGATATGTCCTGAGCCCTGTTGGCGCATGTGGGGAAGTATGGCCCTGGTCACGTTGAGGAGGCCGAAGACGTTGGTATCGTATTGTCTTCTGACCTCTTCGTCGGTGGCTTCTTCGGTGGCGGCGAGCAGGCCGTAGCCGGCGTTGTTGACGAGCACGTCGATGCGGCCGAAGCGGTCGATGGCTTGTTTTACTCCTGTCTTTACTTCGGTTTCGTTGGAGACGTCGAGGGTGACGACCAGGGTTCGGTCCGCGTTGCCGAGTCTGGTTGCGAGTTCATTGGCGTTCTTTCTGACGGTGGCGACTACATTGTCGCCGGTGGCGAGGGCGGCTTTTGCGATTTCGAAGCCGAATCCTTTTGATGCGCCGGTGATAAACCAGGTTTTGTTTGTCATGACTTGTATTTTTTACCGTTGTTGTTATATAATTGACCGATCGGTCATTTTTAAGACAAAAAAAATTTTGCGGGCAGGGTCTTTGCGGATTTTTCAGAGGGTTTGATCATTGGGGATTTAGAGGGGGTTGTTTATTGGGGTTTCAGTATGCTCGTTTTTCTATCATTCAGGGGGTTTGTTCATGGGGATTCGGAGGGTTTGTTTTTCGGGCATTCAGAGGGTTTGTTCTTCGATCATTCTTTTCAGGTTGCGGAGGATGATCGTCATTTTGTCGTGTTTTTTTGTGTTACGGGAGATCATGACGCCGCCTTCGATCATGGCGAACATCATGGTTGCGAATTCTTTGTAGTTCCAGTCGGGTTTGAAGGCGCGCCGGTTGATGCCTTGTTTGATGATGTCGGTGAGTAGTTGTTGGGTCAGGTCGATGTTTTTGGCGACTTTCAGGCGGATGGGTTCGTTGAGGTCGTCGGCTTCGACGCCGAAGTTCATCATGGGGCAGCCGCCTGTGACGGGTGGGTTGAGGGGGTCTTTGTACATGTCTAAGAATGCGAAGAGCTTGTCCTTTGCGTTGTCGTGCCGGTTGAGTATGGCGCTGACCTTTTTGTGGAGGAGCTGCATGCTGTAGTCGACGACTGACTCTGCGAGTGTGTCTTTGTTGTCGAAGTGGACGTAGAGGCTGCCTTTGGACAGCCGGGTGGCTTCCATGATATCACTCATTGCGGTGGCGGCGATCCCTTTCCGGTTGAAGATGGGGGCCGAGCGCTCGATGATCATTTGTCTTGTTTCTTCGCCTTTTGTCATGGGTTGGTTGCTGATCGGGGTGTAAAATTAAATGACCGATCGGTCATTTCAAAATTTTAATTTTTGGATGGGCGTGGAGGTGGATTGGGATGGACCGGGAGGGATGTGGATTGGGCGAGCTGGGAGGGGAGTGAATTGCGCGAAGTGGGGGGAGGTGGATTGGACGAACTGGGAGTATGGTGGATCGGGCGAGCTGGGCGGGAGGTGAATTGGGATGGACTGGGAGGGAGATGGATTGGGCGAACTGGGCGGGTGGTGGATTGGGACGGGAAAAAGCGAAGTAAAGTTCGTATTTTGGTGGAAATGAAAAGTATGGGGGATAACCCGGGATTTTTGATCGAATATCATTTGTGGGCGCATAAGCGGGTATTGGAGCAGCTGAGGGATCTTTCTATCGAAGAGTGGAGCAGGAATACCGGCGGCAGTTTTGCGTCGCTGAGGGCGTTGTACCAGCACCTGCTGGAGTCGGACTACCGTTGGCTGTGGCGATGGAAGGGGGTGCCCTTTGCCGATATACTGCCGGAATTTGTTGTGGAGGGGTATGGGAGTCTGGAGCGGCTGTGGTTGCCGCAGCTGGAGGAGATGCGGGTGGTGGTGGGGGAATTTGTCGGGACGGACGCTGCGCGGCCGGTGCATTTCGTGACGGGAAAGGGGCTGCACGTCACGCAGCCCTGGTGGCAGACGCTTTACCAGGTGGTGAACCATGGTACTTATCACCGGGGGCAGGTTACCAATGCGTTGCGGATACTTGGGGGACAGCCGGTATCCACGGATATTTTCTTATTCTTTAAGGAGAAGGAGGGATGAGACGGCACTCTTTTATTCTATTGGGGGCGATGGTGGTTGTGTTTGGTTGCGGCCGGGATGGTACTGATAAGGCGGTGAAGGTTCCGGCCCAGCTGACGTTCGATACGGTGGGGCGGCATGTGCTGACGGAGAAGTTCATCGATACGGCGGCGGATGATGTGGTGTTGCTGGCGGTGACCGACGATCTGTTGGCGCGAATGGGTAATTCGTCTACGGAGTATGCGACCGTCATGAGCTGGAATAAGGCCCGGCGTTCGGTTTTCGTCGTCTGGCAGCTTGATGCGGAAGTCAACCATGGAGGGTTTGATCAGTTCTACCACAACCCGAGCGTGAAATTTTACACGCTCGTGCCTGAGGCCCTGAAGTATGTTGGCGCGTCGCTGCTTGCCGACCTGGTGCAGCGGGCGAACAGGACTTACGAACAACGGCTGGCGCAGATAAAAAAAGAAGGGGGTGGGATGGATAGTGGATTCAGCGAGTATGACCATGCGTACTACCAGATCAATAGGAAGGAGAGTCTGGAGAAGATACTCGTGGAATTTGTGCGAGGGCATAAGGCCGCGTTCGTGGATCCATAATTGGGGTTATGAGGCGCTTTACCGGGTGGGTCACAACCGGGGAGTGAGGAGGGACAGGGGGACGCGGATGCCGCGGGGGCGGTAGTGGTCGGGAATGAACTCGCCGTCGACGCAGTCGGGGATGCAGGGGTTGTAGCCGTTGATGTCGTAGGTGACCAGGAGCTCGCCTTTTGCGTTGATATATTCGGGATGGATGGCCGGGCCGTAGAAGAAGGGGGTGTGACCGTCGAGCCGGTCCGGGATGGTGTAGAGGAGGCGCCGGGGGGAGAAGGGACCGGTGATGCTGTCGCTGGTCGCCACGTAGATATGGGTGCCCTGGTCGCAGGCTACGCTGAACTCTGTGCTGACGAGGACGTATCGCTGTCCGACTTTTGCAACATATGTGCCGTTGGAGGCGCCGGTCGCGACGTCGGCCATGTGGGCCACGGCGGTGTCCCAGGCGTGGCCATTCCAGAAAGACCAGGGTGAGCGCGGGCGGGAGCGCTGCAGCCGGGCAACGACGACGTGGCTCTCGATATAGCCGCTTTTTATTCCCCAGGTATATACGAATTCTCCTTTCTCTTCGCTGTCGAAGCCGAGGCCGAAGCTGGCGCCGCCGAAATCCGGCAGGGAGTCATAGCCCAGCACTGCGAGGTCGGGCATACGGAGCCTGGCCAGGAAGTCGCGGCCGCCGCTGGCGAAGCCGAGGCCGCCGGTCGCGTTCACGATATTATCCGCATAGATATAGACGGTATCGTCCTGTTGGAACCCGCCCGTCGGCCAGAGGAGGTGGTTGTCGCGTGTGTCGTTGCGGAGGAAACTCTTTGGGCCTTTTCCAACCAGCGTCGAGGTGGCTTTGGGGTCCCAGTTGCCGAGGGGTTGGAGCAGTGCGCTGTTGCGGACCTGGAAGAGGCAGCCGACGGTGCCGCGGGTCTTGTTGTAATTATCGATGTAGCTGTCGCCCATCATCCAGAGGACGCGGTGATCGGACAGGGGGATTGAGATGCAGCCGTCGCTGGCGATCCAGCCGGTGTCGCGCCGGAAAAAGTTAGTGATCGAGGTGTCGGGGGTGACCCGGGGCTGACTGTGACCGGTCAGCGAGAAGAAGGAAAGCAGGAGGCAGATGGCGACCGGACGCCGGGCCCGTGTGTGGAGCGCTATTGCGAGGCCTGTGATGATGCAGCCCAGCGCGATCAATTGCGCCTGGCTCAGGCTGAGGTCGCCGAGGTGATAGCGCGGCGTGACGCGGATGAACTCTATGAAGAAGCGTTCACAGCCATTCAGAACCGCGTACAAGGCAAAGAGAAGACCGGGGCGGGAGATGCGGCGCCGAATGGCCCAGAGGACCGCGAAGAAAATGAGGCAGATGACCGCCTCGTATAACGGTGTTGGGTATACGGGGTCAGGCAGTTGGGTGCAGAAACCCCCGGTGCAGCCGGGAATGTAGGCGCCCTGGCGGATGCTGTTGTGCGGATAGCGCCAGGCCCAGGCCCAGTCGGGCAGCCAGCCCAGCCAGGTGGGGCGGGTGTGGAAATTGACGATGCCCCAGTCGCCGTCGCCTGCGAAGTGGCAGCCCAGCCTGCCGATCGCGTAGGCGAGCATCATCCCCGGGCTGCCGGTGTCGACGGCCGTCAGGGCAGGGACGCCGTGGCGTTTGTTGATATACAGGAATGTTGCGGTTCCGGCCAGCAATGCCCCATAGAAGTTGAGGCCGTGGATGCCGATGTGGAGAGGGTCTTCGACTGCGGCAAAGGCGGCTGCGCCGAGGAATCCGGAGACGCCGCAGTACAGCAGCAGGCCGTCCATCAGCGGGAGGCGCAGCTGCCGGGGGCGATACAGCAGGGCGGTTGCGAGTGCGGCTATCAAGCCCGGCCACCAGTCGCCCTGCGGCGAGTAAATGAAATCCTGCGGGCTGCCGATGAATGTCTCCCAGCGCCGCAGGCGGTATACGAGTTTGGCAACGCTTAGCCCCACGATAACGGCCAGCCCGAGCCGTGCGATGAGGGGGTGGATGGACACGGAGAAGTCGATGCCCTTGCGGCGGTACTCCGCCCGGAAGGCGATGTATGCCCCTACAAAGGCCAGGACCAGGAACAACCCGAAGCTCGCAATCATGATACTATTTTGACATGGCGGATTTTGTTGCGGTCAAAAAAATATGTAAAATATTTTGACTAAAACGATTTATTTCTACTTTTAAATCGGCAGCCAGGGAAAAAAGCCGGTCCAAACGAGCCGGTCGCGCCCCTGGAAAGGCCGCCCAAAATAACATCTAATTGCTTGAATATGAGAATGAAATCTCCTACTTCCCCGCCCGGGGAGTGTTTCTCCGGTAAAATCGTCCAGACAGATCCTCCTTCGACCGCTAAAAATTTTTCCAATCCCGGCTTTTTGGACTGGCGAGGCCGGGCGGCAGGCGTTCGGAAAAAATATTTTCCCGGTTTTTCCGCCCCGAAAACGCGTACAATTTTAACAGTCCTGGTGTTGGTGGGGTTAACGGCCTGCCAGAAGTCCGGGTTCCTGGATCAGACGGTCACGACGAGTCTGGACGAGACCTCGACTTTTACGGACAGTTCGAATGCGATGCAGTTCCTGAACAACATCTATTCGAATATCGGATTTGCGACCGATGTGAAACGTTTTAACGCCACCGGCCAGATCTATGCGGCAGGGCTGGAGGCGGCCTGCGACGAGGCGGAGGGGCCGGCGTCTCCGTCCAACTACGGCAATATTCAGTTTGCGACCGGGTCGGTGAATCCGACGATCGTTCCTTCGGATGCCTGGAGCATTCCGTATACGAATATCCGGGCTGTCAATCAATTCATCCGGCATCTTCCTGTGATCCCTTTCAACAGTGCGCTGAAGCGGCAGGTGAAGGCAGAGGCCCGATTTCTCCGCGCGTGGTATTATGCGATGTTACTGGAGCATTATGGCGGGGTGCCGCTGATCGGCGACACGGTCTTTGCCAGCGCCGACCATATCGACGTGAAGCGCAATGCCTATGGCAGTTGTGTCAACTATATCCTTTCGGAATGCGACTCGGCGGCGGCTGTGCTTCCGGTGTCCTGGTCCGGTGCGCAGTATGGCCGTATCAGCAAGGCGGCCTGTCTTGCGCTGAAGGCGAGGGTGCTGCTCTTTGCGGCGAGCCCGTTGTTCAACAATGGCGGTCTTGCGGCCGGTAAGCCGGGGCTGGATACGGTAGTCGCCTATCCGGACAATGACCCGAACCGCTGGCAGCTGGCTGCCGATGCGGCGAGGGCGGTTATCGCGCTTGGCGCCTATAGTTTGTACGTCGACTCGACGTCGAGGCCGGGGCAGCCGGGTTTTGGATTTCAGAAGCTGTTCACCCAGCGCTATAATTCCGAGTACATTCTGTGCCGGATGATGGGCGACAACAAATACCTCGAATCGCTGTGGGATGTTCCTTCGCGGGGGGGCACCGGCGGGTCGTTCGCCTACCAGGATATCGTGGATGCTTTCCCGATGGCCAATGGTCTGGACATTACCGATGCGGCGTCGGGTTATGACCCGAACCATCCCTATGCCAACAGGGATCCCCGGCTGGGCTATACCGTTATCCACGACTCGACCTTGCGTGTGACCTTCGGCACCAACCAGCCTTCGCCGGTGCAGCTGTATATCGATGCCAGCGTCAATCCGCCGGTGCCTTCCAGCGGCGATGCGGTCTACAAGGGGACGCCGACGGGTCTTTATATCTTCAAGATGATGGACCCGGACGTCATCAACAACAGTCTCAGCACTTCGCCGCGGGTTTTTCCCCTTATCCGTTATGCCGAGATCCTCTTGAATTTTGCGGAGGCCACCAATGAGGCGTCGGGGCCTACGGCGGAGGTCTACCAGGCTGTGGAAGCGATCCGTCAGCGTGCGGGGCTGAGGCCTTACCAGCTGCCGGTGGGTCTGGACCAGGCGGCGATGCGGGTTGTCATCCGGAAGGAAAGGCGGCTGGAGCTGGCTTTTGAAGGTTTCCGCTTCTTCGACGTACGCCGGTGGATGATCGCGGAGCAGACGGACAACCAGATGATGCACGGCATGGAGGTCGACCGCGGTCCGGGCTCTGCCGTCGCGTACAAGGTCTTCAATGTGCGCAAGCACAATTTTACCAAGGCCATGTACCTGTGGCCGCTGCCTCTCGCGGAGATCGCCAAGTCTCCCTCTTTGCTGCAGAATCCATTGTACTAAGCGCAACCAAAACTATTGTGACTATATGAAACCGACCATAAACAAACCAAACAAACGCGGGGAGGGACCGGGAGGTTCTGTCCGACCAATGAAAAGACATTGTCTCCGGATAAGAAAGACATTTCTTTTTTCGACCATCGCTGCCCTGTCGCTGCTGGCGTGCAAGCCCGAGCGTCTTGTGGCGCCCGGCGAGCCGGTGAAGGCGCTCAGCGGCAGCTGGCAGATCATCAAGGCTACGCGTAACGGGGCGGATCTCACGAACCGGTATGACTTCAGCCAGTTCAGGATCCATTTTACGGACAGCAGCTATACCATCGACAGCCTGGTGCCTTTTATCGTGAGCAAGAATGGCAAATGGGCATTCGACGACCCGAGCTATCCTTTTCAGCTGAGTTTCACGCCGACGGACAGCGGCCGGAAATCGTCGCCGTTGCTGTATCCGGTGTCGGCGGGGCAGCGGAATATCATTATTACGTTCAGTCCGGGTTGTGGATCGAATTCTTATCAGTACACTCTTCAAAAAGCAAATTAATGAAACAAGATAATTACCGGCAGCGGGTGCGGAGCTGGGTGTGGAAGATCGGCGGCGCCTTGTTGCTGCTCGTCGTGGCTGCGTGCAGCATGACCATCGACAGCGTTGTACAGCCCGCCTCTGTGAATGGCGGGGATATCCTGCCTGTGACCCTCAACGTTACGATCACGACCAATACGACCCAGACCTCCAATTTTATGGTAGCGGTGCTGGTGCCCAAGATCTGGAATGCGGCAAAGAATGCCACGATCACCTTCACGAGCGATATCTCTTCGGGGGATCAGGGGATGACGGTGATACCTGCCGGTACTCCGGCGCCGCAGGGTGGCGGTCTGGACTGGCCGACCCTGTTGACCACGAGGCTGGGCAGCGGGGGGAATTTGCTGCCGGACTATGAGTGGGTGGCGTTCTATTCCAATTCGAGCTATTCGGTGGCGGGGAATGCTACTATTCATGCGACGGTCAGCATCAGGATCAAGACGAGTCCGGACAACCTGAGTTTCAAATTGGGGTATTGCGTCGCCAACAGCACCGATGGGCTCAGCAGCAGCGACCGGTATGGTTCATGGCTGAACAACGGCTGTTTCCAGGTGAACGGGACGGGGGATCTGATCGACTTCTGTAATCCGCAGCTGGCGAATATAGATCCGCGTACTTCGCTGGACAATGATATCATCACGCTGACCTTTGACGGGGGTGTTACGCCGACTGCGCTGGACAATGCCAGCAGTGTATACCTCTGTGTATCGGGTATCACGGACGCGGGGGACAGTCTGTCGGTCTGTGAGCAGACAAGCAGGACGAAGATGCGGCCGCTGGGGCTGAACAAGTGGCAGATCGATATCTGGCCGAGGAAGCTGTTCGGTCTTCCCGACAGCAAGCATCTCACGGGGCTGCGCTATTTCTTTACCGATGCCGCCGGCGGCAGCAAAGTGGGCTATGGCGGCGGATCACAGCCCTTCACCTATACCTTCAAATGCCAATAACACCAAAATGAACGTTATGTACTATATAAACCGATATACGTGGGGACTTGTATTATTGGTTCTGCTGTACGCGCTGGCTCCGGCGCGGGTATCGGCACAGGCGCCGGGGACTGAGGCGGTGCAGGTTGCCGGCACGGTCGTGGATGACTATGGTTATCCGGTGCCGGCCGCGGTTGTGCGGATAAAGGGCGAGAGAGCGGCGAATGGCCGGCGGACGGCCACCATCACCGGAAAGGACGGGGTCTTCCGGCTGGATGCGCCCGCTGGTGCGGTGTTGGTCATCGATGGTCCGGGGTTCAATACGGCGGTGGTCCGTGCGACTGCGGGGCGTCCGATGACGGTGCGGATCTCTTCTTCGTTCTTACAGCTGCCTGTGGAAAGCCAGATGGTCGGTGATACGATACTTGTCCCGGCTGTGCCGGCTGACTTGAATGTTTTGTATGGCCAGGCGAACCCCAGGTCTTTTTTGGGATCGATCGCGACCGTTGGGGGGAGCCAGGTGGGGGCGACGCCGGCACCCGGCTATTTGTATGCGCTGCCGGGGCGTCTTGCGGGTCTCAGCGTTGTGCAGAACAGCGGCTTTTATTCGCCGCCTTCCGGTGCGCTGACCAGTGTCGATATTTTTGTCGGCAATATCCCCAACAATACGAGCGGTGCGGGTCCAACCGATAATACGGAGTTCACGGTGCAGTTGCGGGGTCACAATGCCAGCGCCGGTCAGTCGCCGGTAGCGGTTGTCGATGGTGTGCAGCGGGAGTGGTATTCGCTGGACCCGGAGACCATCGAGTCGGTGGGGGTGCTGAAGGACGCCCTGTCGACGATGCTGCTCGGGCAGAACAGCGCCCGTGGCGCGTTGATCGTCACTACGAAACAGCCTGTTGCCGGTCCTCCGCGCGTGGCCTTTACTGCCGAGACCGGTCTTCAGACGGCGATCAATCTGCCGACGCCGCTGCCGGCGTACCAGTATGCTTATTTGCTGAACGAAGCGCTGCTGAATGACGGCAAGGCGCCGGCCTATAGTGCTGCGGATTTCAATGCCTGGCGCAACCATACGGATCCCATCGGGCATCCCGACGTCAACTGGTATAAGACGATCCTCCGTGACAATGCGCGGCTGACGCGGTATAATCTTAACGTGACGGGCGGCGGCGCCACGGCCCGATACCTGGTATCGCTGAACTATATGAGCCAGGACGGGCTATTCGTCAGCTCGGACGCCAACCCGTACAATACCAATGCCGGGATCAAGCGATATAGCGTCAATTCCAAGATCGACGTCGATGTCAACAAGGATTTTACGATCGGCCTCCAGGTGTTCGGGCGGTTGCAGGACGGCAACCAGCCGGGCGCGGGTATGCAGACGATCCTGCAAAACCTGCTGACGACGCCGGGCAACGCCTATCCCGTACACAACCCTGACGGGTCGTATGGCGGGACGAACAATTATACGCAGAATCTCTTGGCGCAGACGATCGGTTCGGGGTATCTGGCGGACCACCAGCACGACGTGATGGCGAACCTGGATCTCCGCTATCGATTTGACAAATGGGTCAAAGGGTGGTGGGCCCGTGCGGCGGGTAATATATCGGTGCAGGAGGCGAGTCTGCTCAACAGGAGCAAGCAGGCGCCGGTCTTCAGCCAGGCTATTTCGGGTTCGGGTGATACCAGCTATCACCGATATGGCAGTACGATCAACCAGAGCAATTCGTTCACCAATACGTCCTGGGCCCGTTATCGTTATGTCCAGCTGTCGACGGGTTATGACCGGCGGTTTGGAGACCATACGGTAGGCGCCTTGCTCTTCTTCGACCAGAAGAATGTGTTGCTCAACTACGATATCCCTTCGCAGCTGACGAATTTTGCGGGGAAGGCTTCTTACAATTATAAGGAGAAATATTTTGCGGAGGGGGCGGCCAACTACAGCGGCTACAACCGCTATGTTCCCGGGCATCAGTATGGTCTGTTCTATGCGGGCGGGCTGGGCTGGAACCTGGCGCGCGAGGGTTTTTTAAAGGGCGAGTCGAAATGGCTCGACAATCTGAAGCTGCGGGTAACCTATGGCCGTACGGGTAATGCCAATGTCGACAACTACGGGTACTATATCTGGCGGCAGCATTTTACGGGGGTGGCGGGCACCTATCCGATAGGCAGCAACTATCCCAATGGCGGTGGTCTTGCCGAGCAGGGGAATCCGGGCAGCCAGGTGCTGGCCAATATCAATGCGACCTGGGAGCGGGCCGATAAATTGGATGCCGGTCTCGATATCGCGGTGCTGCATAATCGTCTGCAGGTGACGGCGGACTATTACCACGAGCGTTATTTTGACGTTATGCAGACCCGGGGCAGGAGCATTGCCCTTATCGGCAGCGGCTATCCGGTGGAGAATATCGGTGTCGATCTTTACCAGGGGGGTGAGCTGACGGTGACCTGGCAGGATCATATCGGGGACTTCAACTACTTCTTTACTGCCAACGGCTCGTTGCAGCAGTCGAAGGTGCTTTTTATGGATGAGCAGTACCAGAAATACTCCTGGAATGTGCATACGGGTCATCCGGTGGGGCAGCGTTACGGGCTGATTGCCGACGGGCTCTTCCAGACGGCTGCCGATGCGGCGGCGGCTGCGACGATCGCGGGCTATGCGCCTCATGCGGGGGACATCAAATACAGGGACCTGAACCACGACGGGGTTATCGACCAGTTCGACGTGGCGCCGATCGGCAGGCAGCGACCGATGATCTGGTATGGGCTGACGGCGGGTGTCAACTATAAAGGCGTGGAGGTCAGCGTGCTGCTGCAGGGGGTGGCCAACAGGGAGGAATATATAGCCAATTCCTACCTGGATGCGGGTTTTCAGGGGCAGAACAACGGCTACTCGCAGGCCTATATACAGGCGCTCAACCGATGGATACCCGAAGTGGCGACGACGGCGAGCTATCCGAGACTGACGGCGGGTGGCAGCGGTTACAATTATGCGCCGCTGTTCGGCGCGAGCAGTATGTGGCTGCGGGACGGCAATTATATCCGGGTCAAGAATGTGAATGTCGCCTATAATCTTCCCTATAGCTGGATCAGGAAGCTGAGGTTGCGGGGTATCCGGGTCTTTGCCAATGCGCAGAACCTCTTTACGCATGCCGCGTACCGGGGTGTCGATCCCGAGGTGGCCATGCCGGCCTATCCGTTGCAAAAAGTTATTAACACGGGCATTACCGTCAAACTCTAACGATCATGAAAAAATTACTTTATATACTAATCGTCGTTGCCGCGGCGGCCTGTCAGAAGTCTTATGAAAGCGTGCCGTTGGGTCAGCAGGAGACGCTGGACCTCGCTTTCGACACGCGGGATTCGCTGGGCAAGGAGGCTATGAAATACCTGCTGACGACGTACCAGCAGGCGACTTATAACGGGCATAACCGTATCAACGGCGCCTATCTGGATGCGGCTTCGGACGATGCGGTCTCTTCTGCGTCGGGTATACCGGCGGTGCAGTCCATCGCCACGGGGGCTTATTCGGCGGCGTCTCCCAATGGCGATGATCTGTGGGCGCATTGTTATGCGGCGATCCGGAATGCGACGGTCTTTATCGTCTATATCAACCGGGTGCCGCTGCTGGAGAAGCTGCCCAACGGCTATCCGGCGCGTTCGGCCTATCGGAGCGAGGCCCGGTGGCTTCGTGCGTGGCTGTATTTTCAGTTGTTGAAAAGGTACGGCGGGGTGCCGCTGCTGGGGGACAGCATCCGGCAGATAACGGACAATGTGCAGCTGGCGCGGAACAGTGTGGCAGACTGTGTCAACTATATTGTCGGCGAATGCGACGAAATCAAGGACAGCCTGCGGACGGCTGCGATGGTCAATCCGACGACCTATGGCCGGATCACGCAGGGGGCGGCGATGGCGCTGAAGGCGGAGGTGCTGCTCTATGCGGCGAGTCCGTTGTTCAATGGCGGGAATATCGATGCGAACAATCCCCTGACGGGTTATACGAGCTATGATGTCAACCGGTGGAAACTGGCGGCCGATGCGGCGAAGGCGATCATCGACAAGGGGGACTATAAACTAATGCCCTCCTTTAACGACGTATTTGTCACGCAGGCGGCGCCGGTGGGTCCCAATACGGAGACCATCTGCTGGATGCAGGTGGGGAGTCCTGCTAATACTGTGGAGTCGTCGAATGCCCCGGTGGGTTTTACTTCGCAGGGTGGAAATGGGGCGACGAGTCCGACGCAGAACCTGGTGGATGCCTTTCCTTCCGACTCCGGGTATGCGATCACGAGTCCGTCGGCGCATTTCAATCCGGATGATCCCTGGTCGCACAGGGATCCGAGGCTGGGACTCACGGTCTTCCATAATGGCTCGCTCTGGCTGAACAGGGCGGTACAGACTTTTGACGGGGGGCTCGACAAGCCGGGGGGCAGTGTTCAGCAGACGAAGACGTCGTATTATATGCGCAAATTCATGGGACCGTTCGAGAGTGTGACCAGTAACCCGCCGTCTTACTATGGCGTGGTGCATGACTGGATCTACTACCGCTATGCGGGCGTCCTGCTGGACTATGCCGAGGCGAGCAATGAGTTCGCGGGGCCTTCGGCGGATGTTTACAATGTTCTTTACGCCCTTCGCAAGCGTGCGGGTATCCTGACGGGGCCGGACAATACTTACGGGGTGCCGCAGGGTATGAGCCAGGGTGATATGCGTGAATTCATCCACAATGAGAGGCGGATCGAGATGGCCTTCGAAGAGCAGCGGTTCTTCGATATCCGGCGCTGGAAAACGGCTGCTGCTGCATACAATACTGCGCCGCTGCAGGGGCTTGACCTGCAGCTGTCTTCGGGTGGTCAGCTCTTCTACAACCCCATCCCGGTGCTCACCACCAGGTTCAAGGATCCGCAGATGTATCTCTATCCCATTCCTTATTCGGAGGTCATCAAGAATGGCCAGATGAAACAAAATCCTCAATGGTAGAATTATAATTATTATTATATGAATAAGCTAATCATATTTTTTTCATTGGTGCTGCTGCTTCCGGGGATGGCATTTAGCCAGGGGGGAGTCCAGCAGAAGGTCGTCACGGGTATCGTGAAGGACGCCAATGGTCCGCTGGCCGGCGCCACGGTCATGGAAAAGTCGCAGCCGAAGAACCTGGCCGCGGCGGACGAACACGGGAGGTTCAGGATCGTGCTGCATCCCGGCTCAAACGTCCTTGTTGTCACGTATACCAACTATCAGCGGCAGGAGGTCACGGTCAGGAAGGCGGGGGAGGTCCTGGTCGTGATGGAGCGGTCCAACCAGGGGCTCGAGGAGACGGTGGTTGTCGGATTTGGCCGTAAGAAGCGGATCACCAATACTGGGGCGGTCAGCAGCATCAATGCGGACGAGATCCGCGACGTGCCGACTTCCAGCGTGCAGAATGCGCTGGCGGGCAAGTTGCCGGGTTTCTTTACGCAGCAGCGATCGGGGCAGCCCGGGAAGGATGCTTCCGACTATTTTATCCGGGGTGTCAGTTCGCTGAATCCTGATGGTAACAGGCCTTTGATCGTGGTAGACGATATCGAATACACCTACGAGCAGCTGTCGCAGATAAACGTCAATGAGATCGAAAGCATTTCCATCCTCAAGGATGCGAGCACT
>JAFDYE010000329.1 GCA_018267585.1 Bacteroidota bacterium | reverse complement strand
TCCCCTTCTTGGTGACGATATTGATCGTCTTGACCCGGTTGCCATCATCAAATCCGGAGAACTTGCTCTGATCGCTGAGGTCATCAAAGACCTGGATCTTGTCGATGATATCGGGAGGCAGGTTCCGCGTAGCCAGCTTGGGGTCGTCGCCGAAGAACCGTTTGCCGTCTACCATGACCCGAGTCACTGTTTCTCCCTGGGCAGTGATGTTGCCGCTCTTGTCGACCTGTATGCCGGGGAATTTCCTCAGCAGGTCCTCGGCTACAGCATTGGGCTTTACGGCAAACATGCTGGCGTTGTATTCGACCGTATCCTTCTTGACCCCCATTGGCGGCCGCTGGATCACGACCGCCTCCAGCATATTATCCGAAAGGGTAATGAACAGGGTGGAAAGATTGATATCCATAGTGGAGTCCCCCGTATTGGCAACGGTAAAGGTCCTGCTGACCGGCTGATAGCCCTCGTAGGTGATCAGGAGGTGATATCTTGCCGGCTTGAGGCCCCTTACCCAGAAAAATCCTTTTTTATCGGTAATGACAAACTGCTCGGTTGTTGAATCCGCCCCGTCGGCCAGGACGCCGACCGTCGCATTGCTCAACGGGTTCTTTCCCGCGGAAGTGTCGATAAGAACGCCCTTTACGGACCCCTTCGTCTTTACCGGCGGAGTGTTTGACTGTGAAAATGAACGTGTTGTGAATAACAGCCCGAATGTCAGTAATAAGAGTAAGTACTTGGTCATAGCCGATCATTGACTGTAAAAATAACCGGTCGTTTACTCAGGTCATACCCACATATTATCAGTGGTAAAAATGGCTGCCGGTAGGGTGAAGGGGGGACACGTGCGGCCACCCTCCGAAAGGCCGATCGGTGAATTTTTAATCCCGTATTAATGTGGATTAGGAGAACAGGTATTCTACGTCGGCACGGGTCAGGCTCTTTACGAATCCATCGTCGTCTGCGATCAGGTCCTTTGCCAGTATCCTTTTCTTCTCCTGCAGCTGAAGGATCTTATCCTCGATGGTGTCCTTACAGATCATCCGATAGGCGAAGATGTTCTTGGTCTGACCGATACGATGGGTCCGGTCGATCGCCTGCTGCTCCACCGCCGGGTTCCACCAGGGATCCACGATGTAGACATAGTCGGCCGCGGTCAGGTTGAGACCCACGCCGCCGGCTTTCAGCGAGATAAGGAATACCCGGCAGCTGTCGTCGTTCTGGAAGGCCTGGATGGCTCGCTCGCGCTCCTGCGCTGTGGTGCTGCCGTCGAAATATTCGAAGGGGATCGCCAACTCTTTCAGCCTTTCTTTTATCAGCGCCAGCATGCCGAGGAACTGTGAAAAGACAAGAGCCTTGTGGTCGCCGATGTTCTCGGTGATCTCGCGTGCCAGCTCGTCCAGCTTGATGGAATTGTTGGGATAGCGGTCCGATTCGTTAAGGATGGCAGGCGAGTCGCATATCTGCCGCAGTTTCATAAGACCCTGGAGAATGGTCAGCTGCGAGCGCTGGATACCCTGGGTCTCTATCGTACCCAATATCTTATCCCTGTAGTCGTTCCGGTAGGCTTCGTAGACCTTCCGCTGCTCGTCTTCCATTTCGCAGAATAGGATCGTCTCCGTCTTTTCGGGCAGGTCTTTGGCCACCTGTTCCTTGGTCCTGCGGAGAATAAAGGGATATAGCAGCTTGCGGAGATGCTCTTTCCGGTCCTGCTCGCCAAACTTGTCGATCGGAACCGCAAATTCCTGGCGGAAGAACTCCAGGGAGCCCAGCATACCCGGGTTGAGGAAGTTCATCTGCGCGAAGATGTCAAACGTGTTGTTCTGCAGGGGCGTACCACTCATGCAGAGCCGGTGCCGCGCCTGCAGCAGACAGGCCGCCTTCGTAACCTTGCTGCTGGGGTTCTTGATGGCCTGCGATTCGTCGAGCACCGCATAGTCGAAGTTCATTTCCAGCAGTAGCTTGATATCGCTGCGCAGCGTGCCGTAGGTGGTGATGATGACATTATACTGGGATAGCGTCTCCTTGCTCCTGGTGCGGTCGCCGCCGTGGTGGATATGATAGGTCAGGTCGGGCGTGAATTTCTTGATCTCATTCTCCCAGTTGAACATCAGCGTTGTGGGACAGACGACCAGGGCGGTCAGCCGGCCATGCTCCGTGCGGAAGTGCTGGAGAAAGGACAAAGCCTGTATCGTCTTACCGAGACCCATGTCGTCTGCCAGGATCCCTCCCCAGTTGACCTCCTGGAGATAGTTGAGCCAGTGAAAGCCGTGCACCTGGTAGGGCCGCAGTATCGGCTCGAGATGGGACGGCGGCGCAACCTCGCGGATGCGGTTGAATTCCCGCAGCTGCTCGTATTTTTCTTCCAGCCGGATGATGAGCTCTTCCTCATTGCGGCCTTCATAGAGCTCGTCAATGACGCTCATATGATACTTGGAGAGCCGCAGCTGGTTGCTCTTGCCTTCTCCGACGCGGAAAAGAAGTGAATATTTCTTGATCCACTCCTCCGGGAGCACGCCCAGCGTCCCGTCGTGGAGTGGGACGAACTGCTGTCTGTTGCCCAGCGCCTTCTTCACGTCGGCGATGGTTACCTTCTGGTCGCCGAACACGATGTCCACCCGGGCGTCAAACCAGTCGGTATTGCTGCTGATATGGATCTTTGTCTGCGGCTTGGCGGTATTGAACCGGAAATTCTTCAGGGCGTCAAAGCCATAGACAGGCACCTTCATCTCTTCCATGGCGTCTACGAACAGGAAGAACCAGTTGTTCTTCAGCACATCTGCGCCTTTCAGGGCCAGACTGTGCGAACTTTCCGGGTGGATGAACTGCGAGTGAAGGGATTCCAGCTTCCGGAAGAACTGCAGCTCGGCCTCCTTGTTCCTGTGCACGATCAGCACCTGGTCGCCGTCGGGGACGATGATCTCGCCCTTCCCGCCGGGTCTCGTCTCATACCCTTTATAGGAGAAGAGGGGCTGGAAGATGAGGTAGTCGCCTTTTTCCTGTAACAGCAGCTTCTTCTCGGGGTCGCCGTCCCTGACCTCGCGGACCAGGCCATTGTCAAATTCCACGTGATAGTCCACGGTCAGCGGAAGCACAAGGTCCTTGAGCCGGGCCGGCCAGTCCGCTTTGGAGATGGACCATTTTTCGCGGCCGCTGAATTTTTCGACCAGGGAGATATCTTCCGGGCGGTTCCAGAGATAGATGTTGTTATTATAGAAGAAGACCAGCGGACTCTTACATTCGTTCTTCGAGATATCCACCGGCTGTCCGTTGATCTTGACATAACAGGAGAGCTCATAGCCATTGCCATCCCTCGCCACACTGAAGAAAGGCGATACGACGTCCCCCGACAGGCCTACCGGCTGGAGATTGCTGGTCTTGAAGGGCTGGTGGCCGTTGAGGTAGAAGACGAATGGGTTGGCGTTTAGGTCGGAGAACAGCTTCTTCAGCTTGGGATGAAGATATTCGACCATCAGCTTTTTCGTTTCTTCGGGGAGGTCGTCTTCTTCTTGATGGACGATATTCTCCCAGATGCCGCTGAAAGGGGAGTTGCGGTTGAGATATTTATTGATCTCCGGGCCCTGCATCTTTCGCAGGGAAGGTATCATCTGGCGGTCGGGTTCGCTGAAGGGGTCGACGTTGACGAATTTCGTCAGGTCCATCTTCTCCACTTTCCCCGTAAAGGCATTCTGCTCGTCGTTGCTTTCGCCGGCCACTGCGTCGAGCGCAAAGCCGGGAAAGCTTCCGTGATTGAAATTGAAGACCACGCCAAGCCGCTGTGCGTTGCTGCTTAGTGGCTTTTCCTCTTCGGAGATCACCGCGGCCGGTGCCTCCGCCTCTACGGGTCTGGGCCGGCTGGAGGCCATTGGCGCGACACGTTTGATGGTCGTATCCAGGACCCGGAGAAAGGGCTTGCCGTCCTTATAGGTAAACTCGAACTTTCCTTTCAGGTCGTCAGCAAGGGAGTAACCATATGCTTCGAGCAGCTTGTTCTTTTCCTTGTCCCAGTTGCGGATACTGTCGAAATAGTAGGCGCCGTGCATATGCAGCAGCTGCAGAAAGACGATGACCTTCGGCAGCGACAGCGGATGGACGGGATCGGGATAGTCGCTGCTCGTGTCGAAGTTCCGCTCTTCATTCTTCCGCAGGACCACCTGGTATACCTGACCGTCTATTTCCACGGAGGCCTTGACCACCTCGTCCTTAGCGAATTCGATATGCGCGCGCTGGGTGCGAAGATATTTTTCCGCGTCCGCCAGGGTCTGGGGCGAGCAAAGCAGCCGGATGCTTTTGAGGTCGATGAACTTCATCTTCACGACCGTATGACGCTGGTCATACTGCACCTCTTCGGCCTTGAGCATATTCCTGTCCAGCAGCTCCTGCAGCTGGATCAGGGCGCCGGCTTCGTGACGGCAGATGTCCCCCAGGTTATAAGGGCAGCTACAGCGGATGGATAGCGTCTTCGGGTCCTTGAATTTCTGGACGTATACTTTGTAATACGTAGAGTAGCTGTCGTCCTTGACCCGGAAGGTTACAGACTCGAATAGCTCGTCGTATTCGATCAGCTCAACATAACCAATAGCGTGGATCTTTTTTCCCCGGCGAATTACTTCATCGGTCCCATTGGTATACACATACTTAATAAGGTGCGGTAGCGCCATACGTAGTTTTAACAAATCCGGCCTCCGGTAGCTGCGGCCTCAACACCGTTGAGGCCTTGCTCGTTACCTTCGGGCTTCGCCCTCGGTAACTCCGGAAAGGCCAATCTGCAAAACTAAAGGAAAAAAGGTGAGTGTAGAAAATAAATCCATCTTACCTTTGGAAGCCTCTGTTAAACCGGCTTTTATGAACTTTCGTACTATCTGGCTTACGCTTATCCTATCGTCCTGCTTTATCCTCCCTGGTTATACCCAATCACCCTCCCGGACAGGTGTCAAAGCCTTCCCTTCCCGACTGAAAAAACCCGATAAGGTCACGCTCTCCAACCTGGAAAGGCATATTCATTATCTGGCCGACTCCAGCCTCGAAGGACGTAGGGCCGGAAGCCCGGGCGAGGCGGCCGCAAGCGGCTATATCAGCTCGGAGTTCGCCAGGTCCGGCCTCAGACCCGGGGGCGATAACGGCCGCTGGCTGCAGGCTTTTACCATCGACGACGGCCGTTCGATCGATAGCAGCACCACTTTCTCCGTCAATGACCGGCCACTCGTTATCGGCCGGGAATTCTTTCCCCTTGCCATCAGCGCGGCCGGCGCGGTGACCGGCGCTCCGGCCATTGCTCTGCAGGAGAGCGGAGTGCCCTGGTTCCTTGACCTCCGGGAACTTATCCAGGTGCACGGGCATAGTCCGCATTTTGACCTGGAGAACGCTATCCGCGCCATGGCGGGGGTCTTTGCAGGGAAAGGGGCTACGGCGCTGATCGTTTATAATTCTTCGAAGACCCCGGATAACCTGAGTTTCGATCCCCGCGACCGGCCGGCTGAGGCTCCGATCCCCGTTATATATATGACGATGGCTGCCAAACGGAAATACCTGAAGGATGAGTCCGCCTCGGTAGACCTGAAAATTAAGGTAGCGTTTGCCGAAAAACAGCGCACTGCCCATAACGTGCTTGGAATGCTGGACAACGGCGCTCCATTAACGATCGTAATAGGAGCCCACTACGACCATCTCGGTCACGGGGAGGACAGCAACACGCTTTACAGGGGTCCCGGCCACCCGGTCTTCAACGGTGCAGACGATAACGCCAGCGGGGTAGCGGGCATGATCGAGCTTGCGCGTCTGCTGAGCGCCTCAAAGCTGAAGGCCAACAATTATCTTTTTATCGCTTTTTCCGGCGAAGAGCTGGGTCTTTTTGGCTCCAAATATTTTGTGGGGCACCCGACCATCGATCTTAAATCGGTAAATTACATGGTAAACCTCGATATGATCGGACGCCTCAATGACACGACGCATGCGCTGACGGTCGGCGGATACGGAACCTCGCCGGCCTGGGCCGGGGCTTTTAAGGCTGGTGCGGGGACGGCGCATCTTTTTAGCTTCCGTTTTGACAGCAGCGGCCTCGGTCCGAGCGATCACACCTCTTTTTACCGGAAGGATATCCCCGTGCTCTTTTTCTTTACGGGTATCCACTCCGACTATCACAAGCCCGGCGATAGCTATGAAAAGATCAATTATACCGGCGAGCTCCAGGTCTTAAAGCTGGTCTGGTCGGTGGTGGAAGAGCTCGATAAAAAAGGCCGTCTGGCCTTTACCAGGACACGGGATGCGTCGGCACAGGGTATTGCCCGATTCAGCGTGACGCTGGGAATACTTCCGGACTATTCCTTCAGCGGCAGCGGCGTCCGCGCCGACGCGGTCAGCGAAGGGCGGCCTGCCCAGGCTGCCGGCATGCGGGCGGGCGATGTGATCGTCCAACTGGGGGAATTTCCGGTGACCTCGCTCCAAAATTATATGGAAGCGCTGGGGAAATTCAAAAAAGGGGACAAGACGACAGTAAAATACCGGGGTGGGGATGAGTCGATCGAGCGACCGGTACAATTTTGACAAATGAAGCTGAAGCTGAACATAGACGACATGACCGGCGAGTTCTTCGAGGACACCCGCCTGCTGGGCATTGTAGCCCCCGTAAAAGACTACCAGTTCTGCTG
>JAFDYE010000328.1 GCA_018267585.1 Bacteroidota bacterium | reverse complement strand
TCACTGTGACCAAATAAACCAGCTTATGAATAAAAAAGCCGGCAAGTGTTGCGACCACCTGACGGCTGGAGTCAATAACAAAAAGAGGGCTTTCTATTATTAACCTTTAACTAACCAAAGCTATGCAGAAAACTGCAAACGGCAATCATTTGCCGTATCCAAGAATCAAACTGCTGATCATCATGAAACTGACGGCTATTTTGCTTTGTGTCACGCTGCTGAAAGTGAGTGCGGAAGAGGCAAAGGCTCAAACGCTCACCCTGAATTTCAAGAACAGTCCGATCGAGAAGGTTTTTAGCGAGATAGAACGACAGTCCGGCTACAGTTTTTTGTACGGGAAACACCTTCTCCAGTCGGCAACCCCCGTGTCGGTGGACGTCCGCAACGTCTCGCTCGAGGCTGCGCTGAACGCGATCTTTTTGAAGGAGCCACTCGCCTGGAAGATAGCCGACAGGCAGATCATCCTCTCTCTAAAGCCAAACCAGCCGGAGCAAAAGGCCCCGGCGATAACAGAGCCGCTGCCTCCCCCGCAGGTGACGGGACGGATACTGAATGACAGCGGCAGTCCGATACCCGGCGTAACGATCTCCGTAAAAGGCGGAAAAGTAGTCGGCATCACCAATGACCAGGGACAGTTCATTCTGACCAATATTCCGGACGACGCCATACTGGTGTTCACCAGTGTGAATATGGAAACGAAGGAGGTGCGATTGAATGGCCGCAGAGAGTTGACGTTTACCATGGTCAGCAAGCTGAGCCAGTTGGACGAAGTAGTAGCTATTGCTTACGGCACTTCGACGAGAAGGAGAAATACAGGCTCGATCAGTTCTGTCACCTCTGAAGAGATCTCCAAACAGCCCGTTCAAAACCCATTGAACGCCCTGGAAGGCCGCGTGGCCGGCGCGCTCATCACGCAAAATAATGGCGTGCCGGGGTCGAATGTAAACATTCAGATCCGCGGCAGCAGCTCGCTCGGCAATGGGACTATTCCTCTCTATATCATCGACGGTGTACCGTTCAATATCCAGGACCAGAGCATCCCAAACAACGGCGCGCTCAATAATTATGCGCTCAGAGGCGCACAGGGCTCGATCAGCCCTTTTAGCGTGATCAACCCTTCGGACATCGAGCGCATAGACGTTCTCAAGGATGCGGATGCTACCGCTATCTACGGTACCCGAGCCGCCAACGGCGTTATCCTGATCACGACAAAAAAGGGAAAAGCGGGTAAGACGAAGCTGGATATCAATGTCTACCAGGGCCAGGGCAAAGTGGCGCATTTCATCGATATGCTCAGCCTCCCTCAGTACCTGGCACTCCGTCACAAGGCCTTCGCCAATGACGGCATCACCCCGACGGCTGCCAACGCACCCGACTTTTTTACCTATGACTCTACCAAATCGACCGACTGGCAGAAGAAATACCTCGGGGGCACGGCACAGCTGACAGACGCACAGGTCACCGTCTCGGGCGGCGATATGCGAACCAGATTCCTGCTGGCCGGAGGCTTCCACCGGGAGACGACCGTATATCCGGGAAGCCAGAACGATACGCGCGGTACCCTTCGGTTCAATTCCGAACACAACTCGCTGGACCGGAAGTTCAACGTTACCTTGTCGGCCATGTATACGTATGACCAGAGCAACCTTTCCAACCCGTACACCTATTTATTTGGCTCCCAGTCCCAGACAGACCTGGCATCCGCCGTCTACTATCTGCCTCCCGACTATACCCTTTACAATCCGAATGGCAGCCTGTATTGGGACGGCAACTTTACCAATCCCG
Organism: Bacteroidota bacterium; assembly: GCA_018267585.1. Taxonomy (GTDB): domain Bacteria; phylum Bacteroidota; class Bacteroidia; order Chitinophagales; family Chitinophagaceae; genus Puia. Next base: position 5,878 of record JAFDYE010000328.1, on the reverse strand, counting down.
AAGCATACGCGTTCACGAAGTACATCGGCAAAACGAACAATCTGCTGGCCAATTCCCAGTTGCGCTATACGATCCTGCCGGGGCTCGACCTGAAGGCAAGCCTCGGCTTTACCCGTGTCTCCGTGAACCAGAATAACCAGATGCCGATCGCAGCCCAGAGCCCTCTTGTCTCCCCGGTCAACATGGCTCAGTTCGCGAACATCGATCAGCAATCGTATACCCTGGAGCCGCAGATCGTGTACAACCGCAATATTTCCAAAGGGCGCCTTACGGTGCTTGGCGGAACGACTTTCCAGCGAAGCCTCAATACGACCACCCAGATCAACGCGAACGGGTACACGAACCCCAGCCTGCTGCAGTCGGTATCGGGCGCGTCGTCTTACTCGCCGAGCGGCACCTACACCCTGTACAAGTACAATTCGATTTTCGGGCGGCTGACCTATAACTGGGCCGACAAGTATATCCTCAATGGAAATTTCCGGAGGGACGGATCATCCCGTTTTGGCCCCGGACACCGATTTGGCACCTTCGGTTCGATCGGAGGCGCCTGGATCATCAGCAACGAGCCCTTCTTCCCGGGTCTAAGAAGAACCGTCTCCTTCGCGAAACTGCGCGCGAGCTATGGGGTCACGGGCAATGACCAGTTGCAGGACTATCAATTTCTGGCCGTATATCGCCCGGGCAGTGCCTCGAGCGTATATCAGGGCGTCAGCATCCTGACCCCTTCGGCCGGCAACAACGATCTCCACTGGGAGACGAACAAGAAGATGGAGTTCGCCCTGGACCTCGGCTTCTTTAAAGACCGCATCCTGCTGACTGCAGACTATTATCGCAACAGGAGCGACAACCAGCTGTCTTATCTCAACCTGCCTTATCAGACAGGCTACAACTCCTACACGGGCAACTTCCCGGCGCTGCTGCAAAACCAGGGATTCGAGTTCGAGCTGAATACGAAGAATATCGATGGCAGGAGCTTCACCTGGAAGACATCGCTGAACCTGACCATTCCCAGGACCAAACTGCTAAAGGTCGATCCCAACTATTTCTATGCGAGCACTTACAAATTGGATCATTCCATCCACCAGATACTCCGCTATGATTTTGCAGGTATCGATCCCGCGACCGGTACGCCGCGATACTACACCGCCGGCAAAAGGGATAGCACGAGGGCTACGCCGGACTATAACAAGGACAGGGTGCTCGTCGGTGAGGGCGATCCGGCCTGGTACGGAGGGATCAGCAATGACCTGCGGTATGAGAACTGGGAGCTTTCCTTTTTCTTCCAGGTGATCAGTCAAAAAGGCGATGTCTATCCGCGGACGCAGGGCTTTGCTCCTACGGGCATACCGGGTGTGCTCGGCAACGTCCCCGCCTATTGGCTGACGGCCGGCATGTGGCAAGAACCGGGCGACAATGCCCGGGCTCCGAAGGCCACGACCAACACGAGTCCTTATTCATATCTGGGCGGCTCCAGCTTCTCATACGGCAGCAACTCGTTCGTGAAATTAAGGAATGCCTCGATTTCGTATCACTTACCGGACAAATGGATCAATCCCATAAAGCTATCTTACTGCCGCGTCTACGTCCAAGGCCAGAACCTGCTGACCTTTACGAAGAATAAGATCGCCTATGACCCGGAAACAGGAACATCCACGCCACCGCTGCGCGTCATCACCCTTGGCCTCAATTGCACATTCTAAATCGTCCAACATGTCATCCAATAAATATATCAGCATTCTCCTGCTTTCAACGATCCTGGCCGGCGGGTCCAACTGGTCCTGCAAGAAATATGTCGACGCCGGCGCACCCGTGAATGCCCTGACCGTCGATAAAATATACAACGATTCCCTCTCCACCCTGGGAGTCGTGCTTTCGTTATACAGCGGTTCGGCTACGAACGGCGTGAATGGTCAAAACCTTATTCTCAATACCTGCCAGTACGGAGCCATGTCGGCGGACGACGGTTATTACTTCAACGACGCTTCCTATGACCCGTACAGGACAAATACCCTGTCCGGAAACCTGGGCAACGTCATTTACACCTACGCCTATCCGGTGATCAATATCGCGAATAATGCCATCGCCGGCATCGGCGGAAGCAATTTTTCGACAGCATTCAAAAACCAGCTGCTGGGAGAATGCAAGTTCTGGCGCGCCTATGCATATTTTATCCTGGTCAACTATTACGGCGACGTACCGTTGATCACCTCGACGGATGTTACGGCCAATGCTACGAAGCCGCGTACGCCGTCGGCGCAGGTATATGAGCAGGTCGTGGCCGATCTGAAGGACGCGGAGGCCCTGCTGCAGCCTTCTTACCCGTCCGCGGAAAGAGCAAGGGTGAACAGGCTGGCGGCGTCGGCTCTCCTGGCCCGTGTTTACCTGTACCAGAAGAACTGGGCCGCCGCAGAGACGGAAGCGACCGCCGTCATCGGCTCAGGCACCTATAGCCTGGAAGCGAATTTGAACAATGTCTTTGTCAAAACCAGCAACGAAACCATCTGGCAGATCATCAGCAACGTAAGCGCCGGCATCACGGGCGTCACGCGGATGGGCAGGAGCTGGCTGCCGCCATCGACGACGCCCGTCTTCGTGCTCTATGACACCCTGGCCAAAACCTTCGAGACCGGCGATCTTCGGATGTCCAACTGGACCAGGTCCCTCTCCTATAACGGGACGACCTTCTACTATCCTTATAAATACAAGATCCGGACGACCAGCGTCAGCGGCAACGAGTACAGCGTGATGCTGCGGCTCGCCGAGCAATACCTGATCCGCAGCGAGGCCAGGGCTATGCAGAACAATATCGCCGGAGCCCAGGCGGACATCGACGCGGTCCGCGCCAGGGCCGGATTGCCGGCGACGACAGCCGCTACCCAGGCCGATCTGCTGACGGCGCTCGAAAAAGAAAGATGGACCGAGCTGTTTACGGAGATGAGCGAACGCTGGTTAAATCTCAAGAGGACCGGCCGCATCGACGCGGTGCTTTCAAAGACCAAACCCCAATGGCAAAGCTATCAGGCGTTGTATCCGATACCGATCTCGGAGATCACCGCCAATCCTAAACTGACCCAGAATGCCGGGTATTAATCAACTGTCAACTCATAAATATGGAAAGAAAAACATTCCGGCTGGCGCTGTCCGCCTGCCTGACATTGAGCATAAGCAGCGTGTTCGCCCAAATGCAGCGCGACCCGCGGCTCGATTCCCTCCTGAAGTCCACCGATTCCGTAGCCGTCAAAGCACGGCTGGATCAATTGCTGAGCAGCGATAAAGAACACGACGTCAATACCGTTGTCCAGTACTATGGCAGAAAGAACGATATCCCGGACTTCGAAAGAGTGCGGGCTATAGCGATCCAACGTTTTCCACTGGGAACAGCAGCCTACATAAAGGAAGCCAACGAATCCGTCGCAGAAAAAGATCCGGTGAAAAAAGAGGCCCTGGTAAAGGCGCTGACGCAGAAATTTCCCGGCCAGGACAACGCCATGTACTATTTTGACGTGGCCCAGACCTACGCCGACCAGACAGGCAGCATCGATCTTGCCAAAGTGTCGGAATATGCCCGTAAGTGTTCGAACACCGGGTACCGGTCGATCATCATCGAAGCCCTGCTGAAGAAAGGCCAGCTCGAACTGGCCAGTAGACTCGCCCGCGAAAGCATGGACACCCTGAAAGCCAGGGTCGCCGCACTGCCGGCGACGGATACTTCCGCGACAAGACAATCTCCCTTCCAGGCGCCGGGCAGCAACCCCAGATTCGAATACAACCGGTATGCTATGCTATACGCCCGCATCCTGGTCAGGCAGGGACGACCGGCGGATGCGCTTTCCTATGCAAAAGATGCTTACGACAACATGTCCAACAAGGGCTATGACATGACCTCCGCCTATGTGGACGTATTGCTGGCCAACGACAGGCTGGCCGAAGCCTATCCGATGATGGAGAAGTTTTGTCGCCTGGGCATGGCATCACCGGAAATAAAGGCAAAGCTCAGACAAGCCTATATCAGCGCAAAGGGATCCGCCGCCGGATACGACGAGCTGATGGCTTCCATTAAAGCGCAGCTGAGGGATTCCGCCAACGCCCGCATCGTCCGGTTCGTAGCCGTAAAATCTCCGGCCCCCGCCTTCACCCTGAAGAATATAAAGGGTCAGACCGTCTCCCTGAACGCCCTGAAAGGCAAGGTCGTCATCCTCGACTTCTGGGCCACCTGGTGCGGACCCTGCAAAAAATCGTTTCCCGCGATGCAGATGGCCGTCAACAGGTATAAGGATGATCGCAACGTCGTCTTTCTCTTCATCGACACCTGGGAAAGAGTGAAGGACCCCTTGCCGGGCGTTAAAGGATTTATCGATGCCAACAAATACACCTTCAATGTCCTGCTCGACGCACAGGACCCCGTCACAAAGAAGAACAACGTCGTGGAGAGCTACCAGGTGAGCGGTATCCCGACAAAATTCATAATCGACAGGAAAGGGGAGATAGCCTATCGCCTCACCGGCTTCAGCGGCGGTGACGACGCGGCGGTCGAAGAACTGTCGGCCATGATCGAGTCGGCAAGATCTTAATCATTTCCTGACCCATATAAAACGAAAAAACCTCCAGTACTATCCGGAGGTTTTTCATTGAAAATTGGATCACTTGTTTTCACAGAGCCGTAAAAACGGGCTTGGGGTAGGGTACGGCTGAATTTAATGGGTCGGACGTTGATTTTCAGGATACTGGATCAGGGTACGGTTGTTTGCTTTTGACAAGACAAAGATGCGCCGGATTGAATGGACGGCCAAGGAATTTTGGCGTTTGTCCGGACCTTTGCTCGGTAAACTTACCCGGAGGTAATCACAAACTCTTAAATTTACAGAAAATGAACCGCGAGCGCGAGTTCGAGACCATGACCATCGACCCGGAAAAGGATATCCCGATCCGGCTCATAGCGGCCCTCCTCCGGAGATACATGAATCTTAATTACTGAGCTTACTCTTTCTTTTTGATGAATGACCGGACGATCCGCCGGTCACCGGCACTCAGAACGAGAAAATAGGCGCCCGGCGCCAGCGTCGCGACTGGGACTTTATAACTATTCAGCCCGATATGCAGCACGACCGGCCGGACGGCCAGCGACTGTCCCAGCGCACCGGCGATCGTCAGGGTCGCAAGACCGGTACCCGAAGAACTAACGTTGATGGACACCTGATCTATAGCCGGGTTCGGGAACAGCCTTATCGACCCTTCCTCCGGACCGGGTCTTCCCGGCACAGCTACGATACGCGAAAAGGACCAGTCCCCGGCCGCATTCTTCCACGCCAGGCGATAGGCGAGGGCCTCGCTCGCCGGCGCGTCGCCATCCGCATAGCTGTAGACGGCCAGGTCCTGCTGGCCGGCGACCGTTGCCACGGGTTCAAAATGGGTCATATCGGTCGATCGCTGAATAACGAAATCCGTACCCGCTGCCTGCAGCACAAATCCCCAGCTGAGGACGACACCCCCATCGGTCCGGATGCCGTTGAAGTATTCTAGTGGCGACACGACGAGCGTTGCACAGACCGGCCCCGTGCCAACGGGCAGCGCATAGCCGCTGAGCGCCTGCCCCGCGGACCCGCTGGTCGCGCTATTGGCAGACCCAAGGCAGGAGGCGGTCGTACCGTAGACGACGCCATTGGCGCCGCCATTGACCACTGCGCTGACGGCAGCCGGAAAGGAGGCTCCGGATGCCCAGACGGTTCCCCCGCCACCACCCCCGCCAGGCCCCATACAGTCGCTGGTATGATTGCTGGAGTTCGAGCCCTGCGCGCCCTGGGCATTGGCCGTTACCGACCCGCTGACGACGGAAGCATTCAGGATGATCGATCCTCCCGCGCCACCGCCGCCGCCGCCG
>JAFDYE010000327.1 GCA_018267585.1 Bacteroidota bacterium | reverse complement strand
GGGGGGGGGGGGGGGGGGGGGGGGGGGGGGGGGGGGGGGGGGGGGGGGGGGGGGGGGGGGGGGACGGGTGTTGGGGGGGGAAGACCGGGGTCGGATGGTGGGTATCAAAGTTATTTGTATATTGTAAAGGGCTAAATAACCCTTTTGCATGGGAAGCTCTTCAATCATTGTTCTTTTTATTGCCGGGGTCGTCTTTTCAGCCGGCGGGATCGCTGTAGCCCGTCTGTTCGTAAAAGGGACAAAGAATTTGCAGAAAGGGGAGGCTTATGAATGCGGTATCCCGTCTGCCGGCACTCCCTGGAAGCAGTTCAACGTAGGGTATTATTTGTATGCCCTGGTCTTTCTAATTTTTGATGTAGAGCTTGTTTTTATGTATCCCTGGGCCGTAGCGGTCAAAAGGATCGGAATAGCGGGTCTTGTCGAGATCGTGGTATTTCTTTTTGTCCTGTTCATGGGATTTCTGTACGCGCATAAAAAGGGGGCGTTGAAATGGATGTAAGTCCGCAAAATACAGGCAATAAGCCTTTTCCGGGAGAGGTGCACCCGACGGCGGGGGGCGGGATCCTGGTGACCCGATTGGATGAGGTGATCAATTGGGCGCGGTCGAATTCGCTGTGGCCGTTGGTATTCGGGACGTCCTGTTGTGCTATCGAGATGATGTCCACGGCTGCCGCGAAATACGACTGGTCACGGTTTGGTTTTGAGGTGGCGAGGGCCACGCCGAGGCAGGCTGACGTGATCATCATTGCCGGTACGATCGTCAACAAGATGGCCCCTGTGCTGAAGAGGTTGTACGACCAGATGGCAGACCCCAAGTATGTGATAGCCATGGGTGCCTGTGCGACGAGCGGGGGGCCGTTCTTTTACAACACGTATTCGGTGGTAAAGGGAGCGGATCATGTGATCCCTGTGGATGTCTATGTTGCGGGATGTCCACCGCGTCCGGAGGCGCTGCTGCATGCATTGATTTCCTTACAAGAAAAAATAAGGAGCGGAGGTTCATGAACAAGGAAGAACTAAAAGCAAGACTGGAGGAGATGTTGCCTTCGCCGTCATTCGAGGAAGGGGCTGAATGGACCACGGTGCTCCTCGATAAGGGAGTGTGGGAAGGGTTTGCGCGGGAGATGAGGTCGGCAGAGACACTCGAGTTCGACTATTTGTTCTGTGTAACGGCGGTCGACTGGCGGACGCATTTTACCATGGTATATCATCTGACGTCGACTACCCGTCGGCATATGCTGGTGGTGAAGGTGCGATTGGATCATGATGAACCGGTGATCCGGACGGTGTCCGATATCTGGCGTACGGCCGAATTCCATGAGCGGGAGGCGTTCGACCTGTTCGGGGTGGTGTTCACGGGTCATCCGGACCTGCGGCGGCTGTTCATGACCGATGAATGGCAGGGGTGGCCCCTTCGAAAGGATTACGAAGATCCGGTTAATATGATCAAACTATAAAATGATCGAAGAATTAGGCACGACAGAACAAGGGGACCTGGTGATCAATCTGGGGCCCCAGCATCCATCCACGCATGGTGTGCTGCATCTTGTCATTACGCTCAGCGGGGAAACGATCAGGAAGGTCGAACCTCATCTGGGGTATATTCATCGCAGCATCGAGAAGATGTGCGAAAGCCTTTCTTACCGGCAATTTATCTATGTGACCAGCCGGATGGATTATCTGTCGTCCCATATCAACAATCACGGTTGCGCCCTATGTGTGGAGAAGGGGTTGCAGATAGAAATTCCGGAACGGGCTAAGGTGATCCGCGTCCTGATGGATGAATTGACGCGGCTGGCGTCCCATCAGTTGTGGTGGGGTGCGATGGCCATGGACGTGGGCGCCCTTACTCCATTCTTTCATGCCTTCCGGGAGAGGGAATCTATTAACGATATTATGGAGGAGACGTGCGGCGCCAGGTTGACGATGAACTATATGGTGCCTGGAGGGGTCATGGCCGACATACACCCCAACTTTCAAAAGAAGGTAAAGGAATTCGTCCGGTATTTTAACACCAAGATCGACGAGTACGACGAGCTGGTAACGGATAATATAATCTTTAAAAGCAGGATGAAGGGAATTGGGTATCTTTCTCCGGAGAGTGCCGTGTCTTATGGCTGCACTGGTCCTACCGCCAGGGGCAGCGGGGTCAGTTGTGATATCAGAAAGCTTTATCCGTATGAGGTATATGGGCGGGTTAGTTTTGAAGAGGTCATTGACGGCGGGGGTGATTGTTTTGCCCGGTACAATGTCCGGATGCAGGAGATGCGGCAGTCTGTCTCTATTATAGAGCAGCTGATCGATAATATCCCCGAGGGGGAGTTCCAGGCGAAGACAAAGGCGGTGTTGAAATTACCCAAGGGAGAATTTTATTCAAGAGTGGAGACGGCGCGGGGTGAATTTGGCGTGTACATTATCAGTGAAGGTGGTACGACGCCGTACCGGATCAAGTTCAGGAGTCCGGGTTTTTCGAACCTGTCGGCGCTGGATCATATGGCGAGGGGGCATAAGATCGGGGACCTGGTAGCGATCATGGGGACGTTGGATCTGGTGATACCGGATATAGACAGGTGAAATGTTAAGCATAGAAAATATAACCCATTCTATCGATGCGTGGCTGAACGGCAAGTTCAGTCCGACTGTGGTCCTATTGCTGGAGTCGGTGATCGTCGGGCTCTGTGTGATCGGTTTGTTTGCTGTACTGGGCCTGGTCCTGGTGCTGATGGAGAGGAAGGTCTCGGCGTATATGCAGGTGCGGCTGGGGCCCAATCGTGTGGGACCGGCCGGGACTTTGCAAACGGTGGCGGATACGCTGAAGCTGGCGATGAAGGAGGGGCTGACCCCGGATGGGGCGGACAAGTTGCTGTTCAACCTGGCACCCTTTCTGGTCATCGTCGTGGCGATGATGATACTTGCTCCGGTAGCTTTTGCGAAGGGGATACAGATATGGGATATCAATATCGGGGTTTTGTATATAACTGCTATATCTTCGCTGTCCGTTGTCGGTGTTCTGATGGCGGGCTGGGCCAGCAATAATAAATATTCTTTGCTGGGGGCGATGCGCAGCGGCGCGCAGATCGTCAGTTACGAGTTGTCTGCCGGGATGTCCGTGATTTCCATCGTGGTGCTGACGGGCAGTCTCCGGATATCGGACATTATCACCTCCCAGCAGGACGGCTGGTGGCTCTTCAAGGGGCATATACCGGCGATGATATCCTTTATTATTTTTATCATCGCGGTGACGGCGGAGACCAACCGGGCGCCGTTTGACCTGGCTGAAGCAGAATCCGAGCTTACCGCGGGGTTTCACACGGAATACTCCGGGATGAGGTTTGCGTTGTTCTTTCTGGCGGAGTACGTGAACGTTTTTATCGTTTGTGCAATAGCCGCCACGTTGTTCCTGGGCGGGTGGATGCCGCTGCATATCGGCCATTGGGCGGGGTTCAACCGGGTGATGGATTATATTCCGTCCTCCCTTTGGTTCATGGGAAAGACGTTCTTTCTGATCTTCGTGATCATGTGGTTTCGCTGGACCTTTCCCCGACTGCGGATCGACCAGCTGCTGAACCTGGAGTGGAAGTATTTATTGCCGATGAGCATGGTCAATTTATTATTAATGACAGTTATTTCAATAGAAGGATGGCATTTTTAAAGAAATATATATCGGATGTTCTTGGCGCAGCCCGATCGCTATTGAAGGGGATGCGCCTGACGGGCTATTATTTCACCCATCACAAAGAGATCATTACCCAGCAGTACCCTGATAACAGGGAGGAGATGAAGCTGCCGGAGCGGTTTCGCGGGGAGGTGGTCATGCTGCACGATGCCCGGAACGAACACGCCTGCACGGGCTGTACTGCCTGTGAACTGGCCTGCCCCAACGGGACGATCAAGATCATTACTAAATTCGAGACCACGCCGGAAGGCAAGAAGAAGAAGGCGTTGGATACATTTATCTATCATCTGGAACTTTGCACGATGTGTAATTTATGTATCGAAGCCTGTCCTACGGATGCCATCAAGATGGCGCAAAATTTTGAGCACAGTGTGTATGACCGCAGTAAACTGACAAAAAAATTAAATAACCCCGGTTCTAAAATCAGAGAGGGCGTTGAATAATGGGTGCGTCTGCTGTCATTTTTTATATCCTTTCCTTTCTTGTCCTGGTTGCCGGCCTGTTGGCGGTGACTTCCAGGAAAATATTCCGTTCGGCCATCTGGCTTTTGTTCTCCCTCGCCGGTGTAGCGGGATTGTATTTCTGGCTGCAGATGGAATTTATTGCGGCGGTGCAGATCGTTGTTTATGTGGGAGGCATTGTGGTCCTGATCATCTTTTCCATTTTCCTTACCCAGCAATCGGGGCGGGACCTGCCGGCGCCGGTACGCAGCAGGGCTATATTCTCCGTGGTCGCGGTTTGTCTGGGGTTTGTGCTGACCTGTGTGGTGTTAAGGCAGTATGCTTTTGGACAGACGGGGCATTCTGTCGCGGGTGCGGGCGTGGACAAGATCGGAACGCAGCTGCTCAGCACGTCGGAGCATGGTTATGTATTGCCATTCGAAGTGATCAGCGTTCTGTTGCTGGCTGCTCTGATCGGCTGCGTCGTGATCGCTATTAAACTAAAACCAGAAGACAAATGAGCCAGGTGCCATTGAGCCATATCCTGATGGTAAGCGCTGCCCTTTTTTTTATCGGTATGTATGGGCTGTTCACGAGGCGGAATATGATCACGATGTTGATGTCGGTCGAGCTGATCCTGAACAGCGTAAACATCAATTTTGTCGCTTTTAACAGATATCTGTACCCGGACAAGCTGGAGGGAGTCTTTTTTACACTGTTCGTTATCGCTATAGCTGCTGCGGAGGCGGCGGTGGCTATTGCGATCATCATTAATTTATACAGGAATTTTCATTCCATCGATGTGGAGGATGCCGATGAGATGAAATTCTGAATCCTATTGTTATGTCAAACTATGCTTATGTCGTCCTGATCCCGTTGTTGCCGCTGGTGGCCTTTGTCTTGCTGGGGCTTTTCGGCAGGAGGTATTTCCGGGTTGTGTCGGGTGGTATCGGGGTGTTGGCGGTTCTGGTTTCCGCGGGGTTGTCGATCTGGACGGCCTACCGGTATTTCTTCGTGGATGGTATAACGGGAGTCGCCTACCGTCAGGTGGTCGCGGTGAAGGCGGCCTGGTTGTCTTTTTCGCCGGGGCTGTCCATCGATATGAGCGTTATTCTCGACCCTATCGCGGTAATGATGATCGTCGTGGTCAGCTTTGTGTCGTTGATGGTACATATTTTCAGCCTGGGTTACATGAAGGGGGAGGCGCGAT
>JAFDYE010000326.1 GCA_018267585.1 Bacteroidota bacterium | reverse complement strand
TGCTTCCGTATTATGGGTATGCGCGGCAGGACAGGAAGGACAAGCCGCGGGTAGCAATTGGCAGTAAGTTGATAGCCAATATGTTAGTTTCGGCAGGGGCGGACAGGGTCATTACGATGGACCTGCATGCTCCCCAGATTCAGGGGTATTTTGACATTCCTGTCGACCACCTGGACAGTTCGGCTATTTTTATACCCTATATTGAGCAACTTAAGGTGGAAAATCTTACCTTTGCGGCCCCTGACGTGGGTAGCGCCAATCGTATCCGGGAGATTGCGAGCTATTTCAATGCGGAGATGGTGATCTGTGACAAGCACAGGAAGAGGGCGAATGAGATTGCGAGCATGGTGGTGATCGGGGATGTGACGGATAAGGACATTGTGTTGATCGATGATATTTGTGATACGGGTGGAACGCTGGCCAAGGCGGCGGGGTTGTTGAAGGAGAAGGGGGCGCGAAGTGTGAGGGCGTTGTGTACGCATCCTGTGTTGTCGGGCAAGGCGTATGAGAATATCGAGGACAGTGTGTTGGAGGAGCTGGTGGTGTGTGATACGATCCCGTTGAAGCGGCCGAGTTCGAAGATCAAGGTGTTGAGTGTGGCGGAATTGTTTGCGGTTGCGATACGTAATGCGCATGAGAACAGGAGTATCACGGGGTTGTTCATCCATTCGCAGTTGAGGAATAAATAAGAGTAATTTTTAAACAAGCATACAATGAAGACAATTACAATCGAAGGACAACTCAGGACCGAAATGGGCAAACAAGCCACCCGCCAACTTCGCTCTGAGGAAAAAGTGCCCGGTGTAATTTATGGGGGTGCAAAGGAGGTGAATTTTTCGGCTCCGACTGCGTCGTTCAAAACACTGGTGTACACACCTGATTTCCAGTTAGCGGAAGTTAAGGTAGATGGAAAGACTTACAAATGCATCCTGAAGGATCTGCAGTTTGATAAGGTAACTGATGAGCTGATCCACGTTGATTTTCTCGAGCTGGTGGAAGACAGGCCGGTTACGGCTACGATCCCGCTGAAGTTCACGGGGACATCCAAAGGCGTGAAGGACGGTGGTAAGCTGATCACGAAGATGAAGGCGCTCAAAATAAAGACGCTTCCCAAGTATCTGAAGGAGAACATCGAGGTTGACCTGACCGAGCTGGATCTGAATGGTAACCTGCGGGTCGAGGACGTGAAGGCTGATAACTACGAGATACTGAACTCTCCTCGTATTCCTATCGCTTCTGTGGTACTGACGCGTCAGCTGAAACAGGAAGAGGCTGCTGCGGCTGCACCGGCTGCGGGTGGTAAACCTGCTGCTGCGGCTGCTCCTGCCGCTGCGAAGGCTGCGCCGGCCAAAAAATAAATTATTTTATTAGTAGGAACCCGGTTAAACATTAACCGGGTTTTTTGTTATTTTTAATGCCCTCCTTTCATTGCTGATATGGGAAAGTACCTGATAGCCGGTTTGGGGAATATTGGAGCCGATTATGCCGGAACCCGGCATAATATTGGGTTTGATGTTCTGGACGCGCTGGCGGCGGGGAAGGGGGGGCGGTTCAGTGTGGAGCGTTTAGCCGAGGTGGTGGAAATAAAGTGGCATGGGCAGGTATTGGTCTGTATAAAGCCTACCACCTATATGAATGAGAGCGGCCGGGCGGTGAAGTACTGGATGGACAAGGAGAAGATCGCCCTCGACCATATCCTGGTGGTGCTGGATGATCTGGCGCTGCCCCTGACGAGGCTGCGGCTGAGGCCAGGAGGCAGTGATGCGGGGCACAATGGACTCCGGAGCATCCAGGAGAGTTTGGGTACGAATGCTTATCCAAAGCTGAGGTTTGGTATCGGCAATAATTTTCCCAAGGGCCGCCAGGTAGATTTTGTATTGGGGAGGTGGGCTAAAGACGAACTGCCGGTCGTCCAGCAGAAGATCGGGAAGTCGGTGGAAATCATTGAAAGCTTTGCCACCATTGGCATTGAGCGGACGATGAGTCAGTACAATAATTTGGAGTTCGAACTATGATTTGTAAAGGGGAATCTTTATTTTCGCATAAATATTGCATTCATCCTTAATGAGTAAGTATTTTGATATTCAATATGCCTATGTGTTACCCGGGTCTTTTCAGGCCAGATGAAAACTAGGATTAAGAATTTTTTCAGAGCCACAGGAGGTGGCTTGTCCACGGGCGAGGTACGAAGCCCGCGAACAAGGTTCGCACCGGTGGTGCGAGCCGAAGTTCTTCAGAAATTAAACTTGTTGTGAGAGATGGGCTATTTTTTTGTAGATTATCTCCCACATATAAAAACCCTGATTGAATATGAAAATATTCTGTGTTGGCCGTAACTATGTGGCTCATGCCAAGGAGTTAAATAATGAAGTTCCGGAAGAGCCGATCATATTTATGAAGCCTAAGAGCGCATTGCTTCAAGCCCATACACCGTTCTATTACCCCGAGTTCACCAACGAATTGCATTATGAATGCGAACTGGTTCTTCGTATATCCAAGAACGGTAAATACATTCAGGAGAGGTTTGCGAGCAAGTATTATGATGCCGTTACGGTTGGCGTGGATTTTACCGCGCGCGATATCCAGAACGAGCTGAAGGAAAAGGGGCTTCCCTGGGAGAAGGCCAAGGCGTGGGATAATTCTGCGGCTATCGGGAAGTGGATCCCTTTGCAGAATATAAAGAACAAGAAGGATATCAATTTCTGCATGTACAAGAACAAAGAGCTGGTGCAGCAGGGGAATTCGAACCTGATGATCAACAATTTTGACAAGATCGTGTCTTATATCTCCAATTATTTTTCTGTCAATATCGGCGACCTGGTTTTCACGGGGACGCCTGCCGGTGTTGGCGAGTGTGTGGTAGGAGACGAGCTGGAAGGTTTTATAGAAGACGATAGTCTGTTCACTGTTGAAATAAAATAAAATTGCCTTCGGGCGGTCTGATGATCACCGTTGACGTCCTTTTAAAAGCCTACCGGCTGATGTGCATGGCCAGCGACATGGCTGTCACCTTCGAAAGCAACCGTCCCATCTGCAAATATGTCCATTCTACTTCCCGGGGACACGAGGCCATTCAGCTGGCGACTGCATTTCATTTACAATCCTGCGACTGGGTAAGTCCTTATTACAGAGACGAGAGTCTATTGCTTGGCATGGGCTGGGAGCCCTATGAGTTGATGTTGCAGTTGCTGGCCAAGAAGGATGATCCTTTTACCGGAGGCCGGGAATATTATTCACATCCCAATTACAGGGGGGAGGACAAGCCCCAGATGATCCATCAGAGCAGCGCCACCGGCATGCAGGCTATTCCTGCGACGGGGCTGGCGCAGGGGATCCGGTACCTGGAAACGATCGGGTCGTCGCTGTTGCGGCGGAGTACGGAGGGGGAGCTACCGATCGTTGTCTGTTCGCTGGGGGACGCCAGTGTTACGGAGGGGGAGGTCAGCGAGGCCTTGCAGTTTGCGGTGCTGAAGCAGCTGCCGATCATCTATCTGGTTCAGGATAACGACTGGGGTATCAGTGTGCGATCGGAGGAGTCGAGGGCGATGGATGCTTTTGAGTATGCCGCGGGTTTTAAGGGGATGGAGCGGCTGAGGGTGGATGGGAGTGATTTTCTCAAGAGTTATGAATGTATGGGGCACGTGATCGCGGAGGTGCGGAAAGGGGGCAGGCCGTGGCTGGTGCAGGCGAAGGTGCCTCTTCTTGGACATCATACTAGCGGCGTGAGGCGTGAGTTCTACCGGGATGCAAATGATCTGGCGGAGCATGCGGCGATGGATCCGCGACCGAGGCTAAGGGCCCGGCTGGTGGCGTTGGGGGTTGAGGAGGGGGCGTTAGCGGAGATAGAGGCGGAGGCAGGTGCGGAGGTGGCGCGGCAGTTCTCGGCGGCTGTGGCTGCGCCCGAGCCTGAGCGGGCTACGGTAGCCGAACACGTTTTTGCCCCGACCCCGGTGGTAGAGGAAAAGGGTGAGCGCCGGCCCGTGAATGGGGAGAAGGTGATCATGGTGGATGCGGCGTTATTTGCGATCAGGGAGATCATGGAGGAGTTTCCGGAGGCTTTATTGTACGGGCAGGATGTGGGGCGGAGGCTGGGTGGTGTGTTTCGGGAGGCTGCGACGCTGGGTGAATCCTTTGGGGATCACCGGGTATTCAATACGGCAATACAGGAAGCCTATATTATCGGTTCGACCGTCGGGATGAGCGCGGTCGGCGCGAAGCCGATCGTGGAGGTGCAGTTCGCGGATTATATCTATCCAGGAATGAACCAGCTGGTGACGGAGATATCGAAGTCGTGTTATCTCAGCCAGGGGAAGTGGCCGGTGCAGGCGCTGATCCGTATCCCGATAGGGGCTTATGGCGGTGGCGGGCCTTATCATAGCGGGAGCATCGAGACGACGCTGCTGTCGATAAAGGGGATCAAAGTGGCCTATCCTTCCAATGCTGCGGATATGAAGGGGCTGATGAAGGCGGCTTTTCTGGATCCCAATCCGGTGGTGATGCTGGAGCATAAGGGGCTGTACTGGAGCAAGGTGCCGGGAACGGAAGAGGCGAAGACGGTAGAGCCTGCGCGCGACTATGTACTTCCTTTTGGCAAGGGGGTTTGTGTGCTGGAGGCCGATGAAGATAGGATGGAGGAGGGGGACAGCTGTTGTATCATCACGTATGGGATGGGGGTGTATTGGGCGAAGGCTGCGGCTGGGGCTTTTCCGGGCCGGGTGGCTGTGGTCGATCTGCGGACGCTGTACCCGCTGGATGAGGAGCTGGTTTATAAGACTGTTCGTCAGCACGGGAAGTGTTTGGTTTTGACTGAAGAACAACAAAATAATTCTTTCGCTGAAGCGCTGGCCTGGCGTATTTCTAAAAACTGTCACACGAGTCTGGATGCTCCGGTAGAGGTGTTGGGGGCGATGGATCTTCCCGCGGTGCCGATGAATATTGGGTTGGAGGGCGAGATGTTGCCGACGGCGGAGAAGGTGGAGCGGGTGTTGGGGAGGTTGTTGAATTACTAGTTATTAAGGTTGGCGCGAAACAAAGCTCCCTGATACCCCGGTCGCAGTCGTGGCCGTCAGGGCATCAGGGAACTATAAAAATAACTGATCAATACTTTGTCAGTTCGGGCTGTACTTCGTCGATATAGGAGAGTATTCCTCCTTTCAGGTTATAAAGGTTTGTAAAACCGAATTTCTCTTCCAGTTCGCGGATGGCTTTTGCGCTGCGGCCTCCCATTTTGCAGTGTACGATAACCATTTTTTCCCGGTCGAAACGGTCGCTGTTGTCGGCTACGGTTGCCAGGGGTATGAGCTCGGCGCCGATGTTGACGATGTCGTATTCGTGGGGTTCGCGGACGTCTATCAGTTGGAAGGGTTCGCCTTTTACCTGCAGGTCGTAGAGTTCTTTTGCCGTGATCTCCTTCAGGGGTTTTTCTTCAACGGCGCGCATGCCACAGAATTGTTCGTAGTCGATGAGGGCGGTGATCGTTGGGTTCTTGCCGGTGAGCGGGTTGTCTTCGCGAGCGCGGATGGTGAAGGTCCTGCTTTCGAAGTTGAGGGCGTCGAAGATGTAGAAGCGTCCGGAGAGTGTTTCCCCGACGCCGGTGATCACCTTGATGACTTCCAGTGCCTGGAGGCTGCCGATGATGCCGGGCAGGACGCCGAGCACGCCGCCTTCGGCGCAGCTTGGCACCAGTCCCGGGGGTGGGGGAGTGGGATAGAGGTCGCGGTAGTTGGGGCCGAGGGCGCCTTTTGCGTCGCGGTAGTTGAATACCGAAACCTGTCCTTCGAACTGAAAGATCGAGGCGTATACGTTGGGTTTGCCCAGGAGCACGGACGCGTCGTTGACGAGATAGCGGGTGGGGAAGTTGTCTGTTCCGTCTGCGATGACGTCGTAGTCCCTGATGATGTCGAGTGCGTTGTGGGAGTTGATATGGGTATTGTGGAGGTTCAGTTTTATATAGGGGTTCAGCGCTTCGAGTCTTTTTTTGGCGGCCTCTACTTTGGGTTGGCCGATGGCGTCGACTCCGAAGAGGACCTGCCGCTGGAGGTTGCTGTCGTCGACGACGTCGAAGTCGACGATGCCGATGGTTCCGACGCCGGCTGCTGCGAGGTACAGGAGCACGGGGCTGCCGAGGCCGCCTGAGCCGATGACGAGGACTTTGGCGGCTTTTAATTTTTGTTGGGCTTCCATGCCAAAGCCGGGGATGATGATGTGGCGGTTATAGCGGGCGAGCTCTTCTTTGGTGAAGATGGGATCGGGGGCGCCGCCGGCGATGGCGGGTACGATGCTGATGACGGCGTCTTCTTTTACGGCCGTCTTTTCCTGCTGGAGGTCGCGGATATCGTCGTTGCCGACGAAGATGTTGACGTACGAGCGGATGTTGCCGCCTTCGTCGAGCAGGTGTTTTTTAAGATCGGGAAAGTTGACGGTGAGTTCCTGAACTGTGTCTTTGATGGTGCCGGCGCTGACCTGTAGTCTGGCCGTGTTATTGGTAAATTTCCGTAGCGGAGTGGGAATAATGACTGTTGCCATTGTTGTTGTGTTTATATTAGTTGATGTTCTATGATCTTTTCTTCTTCGAATTGTTGGTTGTCGTTGAGCAGCCAGCTGCGTAAATTGATCGTATATCCTGCGGAGCCGGTTGTTTGTCCCTCGTTGCCTCCTTCCAGCACGGAGATGATAACGTAGGAGAAGAATGGCTGTGCGGCTATCCGGTCGTGTTCGGATGGGATGGCCGGGTGTTTGGGATGTGAGTGGTAGATGCCGAGCAGGGTCCAGTTGTGGTCCAGGGCGTGCTGTTCGGCGGTCATATAGTCGAGCGGGGATATAACGAAGCGTCTTGTCTTGTCGCCGTCTTTGGAGTTGTCGACGACCAGGATGTCGAGGATCAGGCGGGTGCCGTCTGTTTCTTCCCGGCCGAAGAGGAAGCCGCAGCATTCGTCGGGGAAGGTATTGAGTGCGTCGTCTACCAATAGCTGTCTGACCCGGGAATCGATAATGATCATGCTAGTATCTTTTTTATTGTTTCACTGTATTTGTCTGCGTTATCGGGGAGGACGGTGACGACGATGCCTTCTTCCAGTCTGCTGGCGACGCGGATGGCGCCGGCCAGGTTTGCGGCGGAGGAGGGGCTAAGCAGGAGTCCTTCTTTTTCCCGGGCCTCTTTTATGATGCGGTGGGCCTCTTCGGTGCTGACCTCTTCGTTGTCGTCGGCGACGGAGGGGTCGTATATTTTAGGGACGATGGCGGTCTCCAGGTGTTTCCAGCCTTCGAGTCCGTGGAGGGCGAAGTCGGGCTGCAGGGAGATGAGTTGGATCGAGGGTCGGAGTTCGCGGAGCCGGCGGCCGGTGCCGACAAAGGTGCCGGTGGTGCCGAGACCGGCCACGAAGTGGGTGATGCCGGGAAGGGCGTCGATGATCTCGAGGGCGGTGGTATGATAGTGTGCTTTCCAGTTGTTATCGTTGCGGTACTGGTCTGCGTAGAAGTATTTTTCGGGTTCTTCTGCCGCCATGGCTGCTGCCACCTGCTGGGCGCCGTCGGTGCCTTCGTAGCGGGAGGTGAGCACGAGTCTGACGCCGAGGGATTCGAGTATCTCCTTGCGTTCTTTGGAGGCGTTCTCGGGGAGGCAGAGGGTGACGGGGATATGGAGGCGGG
>JAFDYE010000325.1 GCA_018267585.1 Bacteroidota bacterium | reverse complement strand
GGTATAACCAGAAAAGAAGGCATGGCGCCTTAAACAGGCAAACCCCGAACCACGTGTTCCAAAATATTAATCCGATCCCTTTTGAAAATAAAAAACTACTAAACTACCTTTAGGAAACTGTCCAGGTTATAAGGGGTCAGTACACCCATAACCCCATTCACTCTCAGCCGGCTATGAAATGATAGTGAAACCTCTGGATTTTACCTCCTTTATAAGCAAATCCAGGTTTTCGACATCGAACCCCATTCTGGTCGTACTATCCGCTTGTGGCAATCCTTTAGGTAGCGGATATATTTCAAGTGTTGGATTTCCCCTAACGCTGGAATAGTGGTAGGGGCCGTTGCCATGCCTATGGTAATGAAATTGTATTCCCAGGGCAGAGTAAAATTCAAATTGCTCCTTCAGCTTGTCTGTTTTGATCACTATTAAATTGATGCAGGCCATCTCTTAAAATATCACCAAAGGTATGAAGAATGTCGGATTGGCGTGAGCCAGCTATGTTTCGGTTATACCGAAACGCTGGTCCCTTCATGCTCCGCATTCGGGCAGCGGCTTTTCTCATGCTATAGCATTGGAAAAGCCAGGAAATTAGAACCCTGTTATTTAGGGAGCAAATATCATCTTGTTGGGAAGTGATGTTTTTTCTGATACTGCTGGGCCAGGGTTCTTCTGCTGCAAAAAACATCGGTTACCAACGAGACTTTCTCCCACTTTCAGTGGTAGGCGGTAATTTTTCTTTTCACCAGCACGGTATTTTCTCTTTTCTTCTCATTGCAACCAACGGGAGCAATAACGAGCGTTGTTGGCGGTTTTCCGTCCGACAACAACACCGCTCGCCTTAAGCGCCAATCTCACATCTTGAACAGTTCTTTACGCGAAAACGAACATCAACCTCATCAAGCAGATGCAGGTATGGAACTTGCTATTCCCGGTTTGGAAAGAACTTCTCTAACGCTTCGTTTGAGGTCACTTGCCGAAGCGATAATATCTTTCCATCAAAGAAGGTAGCAAAACAATAAAGCTTTTCTGAAGGAATAGCAATATTTTGCAGAACTACTTCTAGCCCATTTTCAGGGTTTTGTACCATCATTTCAGGATCAAAAGTTTTAAGTTTTTCCTCAAACTCAATAGATAAATAAGTATGAAACGGCGTCCATTTACCTTCTATATACCACATATCCTGAGATAGATCAGATATTTCGCCGATTTCGTAATCATTCCGGATTACTTTGTAAATAAGTCCCATGAAAATAGATTTACTTACCTTATATAAACGTTATGACCTAACCGATATCATTTTCTATGTCCGTCTTTTATAATGGTTTTAAGTTCCTCATTTCCCCATCTCATTGCCAAGTCGATCATCTGTTTTGTCAACAGACTAATATCAGCCCCATTACTGATAAGCCATTTAACTATTTCAGTACTCTTGGTGTTGATCGCCGTCTCGATGCCACAGTTTAATAGTTTACCATTTTTAATATTTATATCAACTCCTTTCGAAATAGCGAACTTAAGCCCTTCTAATTCATTATTGTGCACTGCATAATAGACCCCTTGATACTCGTAATTGGAGATGTCAGCGCCAAGTAAAAGCAAATATTCAGCAGTTTGAATTTGAGAATAGGCAATGGCGTTTTCTAGTGCAACGTCGATCTCTTGTTGGGTATATCCAGGTTCAATCAATTTCTTTAACTCGGCAATGTTGCCATCTCCGGCGAATACTTCTATTTTATAAGTTCTCGATTCTTCCATAGTTCTCCTCTTTAAAATGAATTGGATTACCACAAAGTACTCTACAATATTAAATCGAACAAGGATAGATAAAAAAGTCGCGGTTGAAAAGAAAAAAGTTCGGTCTGCATCACCCCTTCGCAGCCTGCCCGAACGTCTGTTCCCCTCCGAACAGCCTATTCCTCAATACCCTCATGTTGTTGCTGATCTTGTGCTGGGTGATCTTGGCGTATATCTGCGTTGTCCGGATGCTCTTATGGCCCAACATCTGGCTCACCGTCTCGATGGGTACGTCATTTTCCAGGGTCACCGTTGTAGCAAAAGTATGCCGGGCGGTATGGGTAGTTAAATGCTTTTTGATTTCGCAAATCTCAGCGATCTCCTGCAGGTAGGCATTGTACCGCTGGTTGCTATTCACAGGCAGCAGGCGTCCGTAGCGCTTGCAATAGAGATCATTCTTATACCGATCTATGATCTCTGACGCAACGGGTAAAAGAGGAATATGTTCCGGTGTATCCGTCCTTGTCCTGTTTTTAGCCAGCCACTTTTCGCCGTCGATACCAGTCACAATGTTCGCGGGGGTAAGGGTCAATACGTCCATATAAGCGTAGCCGGTGAAGCAACAGAACAGGTAAATATCCCGGACTTCGGCCAAGCGGGGAATCAGTTCCTTGTTATACAGCACCATGATCTCCTCCATAGTAAGCCGCTCCCGCTGCGGATCCTCGTAGGTACATTTGAAGCCACCAATCGGGTTCACCGGAAGCCAACCTTGGTCGACGGCCATTTTCAGGACCTGCTTCAGGATTTTGAGGTATTTCATCGCCGTATTGCTGCCGATGTGCTGTTCGGTAGTAAGGTAATTCTCGAAATCAGCGGCAAAGGCATGTTTGATCTCATTCAGCGACATGTCCGATACCTTGAAGTAGAATCGGAGAAAGGCCGTAACCTAATCCTTCGTGATCTCTAGCCGTTTTAAGGTCCGCCCTGACGTCTTTCCGGATTTCACCTTATCAGCAAAACGCCGGTTGTGAAAATCAAAGGCTTCGGCCAGGGTCCTAGTATGTTCTACTTTGCCCAGGTAAGCATTCTTCACATCCTCTAATGTAAATGTCTTGCCGGACGCGATCAGTAAACTGTAATGCCGGTGCAGATTTCCTTTGAGAATGGCCAGTTGGCGGTTAGTGGCCTGTGCTTGTTCAGAAGTGCCCTTTACACATTGTCCCGCCTGGTTCCACTGGCCAGGTGATACGTGCTGATACGTAGACAGTTCTGTTCTTTTGTCGCCAATACGAATACGGAGATAGATGACAGGCTGTTCGTTTTTCGAACGGCTCTTATTCAACCAGAATAAGAGGGAGAAACTTAAATGACCTTTTTTCATACCACATGAGTTTTACTTTACCAATTTTGTTTCCTTCTCACTTGTCCTTACCACTCGAAAATGGTCAAACTCAATCCAGATCAACATTTCAGGCCATTCTGGTTAGCAAATTTAAGCAGGGTTCTGCTAACCTCGAAAATTGAATCTATCTATATTCAATTTTACATAACTCAAAAGAAAAACCCGCGCCAGCACTAGACTGACGCGGGTTTCTTTACTTGATCGTTCCTGTCGGAACTTGAACTCGTGATCCCGCTGGGACTCTTATAATGCATTGCAAGCGGTTCAGTTCCAAAAGCTTATAAGCCACTTTCCGGCATCCCCCCTCAAATCCCCCTCCAAACCAAATGAACAGTTTTGCGCCGATCGCCGAAAGAGCGTTTACCCTATAAAGTTACCAAAATAATACAAACGAACCCATTTGATTTGTCAAAAAAGGGACTCTATTTTGCCAATTTCTCGTAAGTTAGCATGGATAGTCATCGAGTGATAATGGAAGACGCCAGGTTGCGCGCCATCCTTAAAAGCATTGACCATGCGCTATAAAAATGATTTAGATAAACTTTCCCCTGAAGAGCTTGCCGCCTCTTTTGTCTTTCCGGTAAAGCTTGCCCACAACCGGCAAAAAGCGGCCGATCAGCAGCTCGCCGAAGCCCGCAGGAAGGCT
>JAFDYE010000324.1 GCA_018267585.1 Bacteroidota bacterium | reverse complement strand
CGGAAGACCGGGGCATTGACGAACCACGGGTCGACCTCCGATACGTCGGGCGTATTTTCCGCCTCTATTGCAGGGGCGGCCTGGACGGCCGATTCGGTCACGGCCGTGCTTGTGCAGGGCGACCACGACTGGGACAAGGTGCTTACGATCACGGGTTTCTCGAAGGACAAATTCATTACGGTGAGTCTGCTGGATACGGGGTCTGTCGTGGGCGCGGACAGCAGCATCGATGTTAAACAATATCTGGTCGGCGGATGGCGGACCGCTGCGGGGTTTGCATATGCGGCGGATAAGATCGCTTTTCGCGGCGATTCGGTGTGGCAGCATGTAGGGACTGCGCATAGCGGGCAGGCTACGGTGAGCGCCGACGACACGGTCGGGAAAATAGTCAGCGGCACGTTCAATTTTACTGCGCGCGTGTTGACGATCGACTCAACGAGCCTGAAGGTGGACTCGCTGGTGGTGACCAATGGCGTGTTCAATAATGTGCATTATGCCTATCGGCGGCATAGGCTGTAGCGGGGTGCGCATCATTTGGTGATCTTCATTTCGTCTACCTGTGTTCCGTCGGGAGAGATCTGTCTGAGCGTAAAGTTCTTTCCGTCGATGTCGACGACGCTGAGGGAGTGAACGGTTGCGATAAATTTGTCCGTGTATTTCTGCCAGGTGTCGGGGTTATCGGTCTGTTCGGGGTTATAGAGCTCCTGGCCGCCCGCGCCGGTGATGATATAGATGACGCCTTTTGGGTGGGTGTTGGTCTTGCCGTCGAAGGTTTTGTCGAGGTGCCAGTAGCCGTTGACGACGCGGCCGCGGATGGTCTTGTTGTCCCTGCCGCCGGTGATGATAGCGGGTTTTTTGAATGGTTGGAAGGTCATCGGGTAGGTGCGCTGGTAGTTGTGTACATGGCCGGAGAAGACGACGTCCACTTTTCCGGCCTCGAAAAGGGTGGTGAGCAGGCGGGTCTGCTGCTGTTCGTAGTGTTCGAGCGACGAGGAGAAGGGAGGATGGTGAAAGATCACGAATCTCCAGGTGGCGTTCTGTGCGTCGGCGAGGTCTTTGGCTATCCAGGCGCGGAGGTCCTTGTCGGAGAAGTCGACGTAGGGATCGGAGTCTATGACGGTCCAGTGGGCGTTGCCATAGTTGAACGAGTAGTTGACGGCGTTGGGATAGGCTTCGCGTGCTGCGTCCATGAAGGCTTTGCGGTGGGCGTCTGTGGCTTTCAAGGCCGGGACGAAGGCGTCGCCTTCTTTTCCTTCGGGGCCATTGAGGGGTTGGCGCCACAGGTAAAAATAGGCGAGTCCGTCGGGGTACTGGTCGAGGCTGCGGTTGTCGACGTCGTGGTTACCGGGGACGCCGATGTAGGGGATGCTGCGCATGACGGGAGCGCCCTGGTCGGAGGTCTGGTCGGCGTTATAGACGGGCCAGAAGTTATGGTCGTATTCCGAGGCGCGGCCGTTCTCATAAATAATATCGCCGGGGATCACGACGATGTCGGGGTGGCTGAGGAAGGATTGTCTGGCGAGGAGCTTTGCGTCGGGGGTGCCGGCTCCGATGTCGCCGTTGACGACGAAGCGGTAGGGCTGGCTTTCGGTCTTTGGGGCGTGGCCTTCGGCGGTGAAGACGATCTTTCCGTCTTTGGAGACACGGTAGGAGAAGGGGTTTCCGGGAGTAAGGTTTTTCAAGGTAGTATGATAGACCCTTCGGGTTGTGAGGCTGTCGACTGCCAGCGGGACCCATTGCGGGGTCTCTGTCTTTGTCCAGCTATTTTTATCTGTTCTCACTTCGACCGTCCAGTCCGCGTTGCTTTCGGTAACCTGCCACAGCAGGTCGAGGGTAGTGGGAGATGGCTGGCGGCCGATGTTGAGATAGGGTTTGGCGATGAAGGAGTTGTCCTGGGAGTAGGATTTGAGCGTGAAGAGCGAAAAGATGACTATGAGTTGCTTCATCGTGTTGTTTTTAGTGTTGGTTGCCGGTGCCGTCGAACTGGTAGGCGCCCATGTCACGTCCGGGAGGGGTGAGCTCGGTGACGCCGCGAATGGGGTCGACGGGCACGTCGGTGCGGGGGGCAAAGCCGGTGTAGCCTTTGCCGATGCAGGGGGACGTGGTCTTGAGGCGGAAGTTATAGCTGCCAACGGTAGAGATATCGGCGAGGTGCAGGCCTGCGGGCATGGGTACTGGTCCGCTGATGAACTGCGGGTTGTTGGCGCCGAGGACGGAGGCCGGTGCGGTGTAGGTGTCGCCGGGCTGCCAGCCTGCGGGAAGGAAGGTAGAAGGGGCCGGGATATCGGTGGGCATCGCCTGGGTGATGCAGACGCTGACCTTGAAGGAGGGGTAGATATTGTTGGCTACGGATGCCGAGTCGGCGTAGGTCCAGTTGTAGCCATAGCGGAGGTTGGCGGTGTCGGCGATGGGGTTCTGGACGACGCGAAGACCAAACTTGCAGTTGACGATGATGTTGTTGTAGGCCATGCCGCCGGCGCCTTCTTCGAAGTTGATGGAGCCGCCGCGGCCTGCTGCAAGTCTTCTGTATCCGCAGTTGACGATGGTGTTGTTATACATCCGAACGTTGGAGCCGGGTACGCCTACGGCGGCGCCGGAGTTGGAGAGTTTGGGTCCGTTGGTGGCCATGCCGATGCAGAGGTTGTAGGCGAAGTTGCCGATGGTGCCGGCCTTGGCGTTCATCGCCTCACCGCCGGTGTAACCGCATTTCTCGAAAGTATTGCGGTATACGGCGATCTTTCCTCCCAGGATCCGGAAGGGGTCGTCGACGCTGCCGTAGATCCAGGAGTCTTCGAGGACGAAGATGCCGCCGGGGTTCTGGAAGAAGACGGGGTAGGGGCTTTTGTAAATCTGACCGATCGGGCTTGTGGAGGGTATGGCGGCGCCGCCGAACTCCACGTGCGTCCATTTGATGATCATCATTGGGCAGTTGGTGCCGCCCATGATACCGATCCATTTACCTACGAAGGCGGAGTCCTTGGAGGGGTCGGCGCCGTAGGTATCGGTTTTGGTGAGGCCGGGAAAGGTGAAGCGGTTGGGCTTATCTTTTGTGCCGATGCAGATGAGGCTGCCTTTTACGCCGATGCCGTATTTGCCGGTGATGTTGATGGTGACGCCTTCCTGGACTGTCAGCGTGTCGCCCTCGTTGATGATGACGTCGCCGCCGATGGTATAGGTCTTTCCGGCGAGCATGGTGCCTTTGATGGTGCCTTTCAGGGGAATGGAGTCGCTGACGGGTGAGGCGGGGACGATGACGGCCTGCCAGAGGTCTTTGTGCTCTGTCTTCTGGCAGGAGGAGATAATGACTATCAAGAGGAATAAATACTTTTTCATGTTGGTAGTGTTAGAGTTTGTAGCGGAAACCGAATAGGAATGATGACCTGACGTAGTCCTTTTGAACGATCAGCTTGTGGGCGGGGTCGGACTGGAGCGACAGGGGTCTGGAGCCGGAGGCAGCTATGTACGTGTTGTAGGGGACGTGCAGGCTGCCGGTCGTCGGTGTATTGGTCAGGTTGTTCAATTTGCCATAGAAGCTGAATCCTTTGAATATGCGTTTTTCGAAGGAGGCGTCCAGTCCGGCGAAGGGTTGTTGCCAGTAGTGCAATCCGGCGTATGGGCTTACCAGTGAGATGCGTTCGCCTGTGTAGGTGAAGGCGACCTGGAGGTCGAGGCCGTATTTCGCGCTTTTATAGAGCAGGGAGAGGTTGCCGAAGTGGTTGGACTGGCCTTGAAGGGGTCTGGTCTCGGACACGTATTTCGAAGTCTGTATGCCCTGGTCGTTGCGATAGGTATAGAACATGCTGTCGCTGGTGACTCTTGAGTGGGTATAGGTATAGTTGGCGGATATGCCGAAGGCGCCGAAGAATTTGGTGAAGACGGCTTCGAAGCCATAGTTGGTGGCGTTGCCGATGTTCTGGGGTCTGAGCTGTGTGTTGGTTGCACCGGCCTTAAAGGCGGTGTATTCGATGGGGTCCTGGATGTTCTTGTAGAAGGCGCCGAGCAGGATCTGGTCGGCCTTGCCAGCGAAGAGTTCGTAGCGCAGGTCGAGGTTGTCGGAAGTGGAATGTTTTACGTAGGGGTTACCGATCTGTTTGAAGGTCTCGTAGTTGTCCGGGCCGTCGGGGATCAGCTCGGCGAACTGCGGGCGGGCCAGGGCCCTGTAGTAGGACAGGCGGAACGACTGGCGGGTAGTAAGGTCGTATTTGACCTGGCCGCTGGGGAGCCAGTCGGTATACCAGATCTTTCCGGAGCGGGCCGGGTTATCGGGTGTCAGCTGGGTGTTGAACTTTTGCATCGTGTGTTCTACCCGGATGCCGCCGAGGAGCTCTACCTTATCGAGGAGCTTCCATTTTCCTTGTGCATAGCCGGCGTAGATGTCTTCCGTGAATGTGTAGGTAAGTCCGTTGAGGGCGGGCTGGTCGCTGCCGCTCTTGAAGGTGAATTGTGCAGCGTTGATATCTGTATATGGCTGGGGGTTGCCTCCGGTCGTCAGTTGCGGGCCGAGGCTATAGCCGTTGTAGAAGTTGTCGCGTTGTTTGTCCCTGGCCATGCCGCCGACCTTGATCTCCATGGCGCGGTCGAAGAGGCGGGTCTGCTTGGTGATGTTGAGATAGCCTGTCCAGTCTTTATCGGTATTGTGTTCCCAGTTGCGGGTCATGCCCTGGAGGATGTCCGGGGTGCCGCGGGTCGTGGTCTTTGTTGCAGGGTCGACGAGGACGGGGTATTCGTGTGTAAAGGTGGCCTGGTCGGGGATATGATTGGCCGCGATGGAATAGGCGCCGGTCCAGTCGATCGTCCAGGTAGGGCTCAGCAGGTGGGTGCCCTGGAGACTGGTGCTATTGATGGACTGGTACTGCCAGGTGGTGCGGTAGGACTCGTTGACGAGGGAGTTGAGCGCTATTGTGTCGAAGGACTGGCGGGTCTGGAACATGTTGAGCCGGACGTAGGTATTGGTCAGGGCCAGCTTGTTATGGCTGCCGATGTGGTAGTCCAGTTTGCCGGTGAGGCCAAGGCGCTGGTTGTCGGTGGAGTACCGCCGGTAGTAAAGGTCGACGAACTGGGGTGTATTGTTGAGTCCGGGCTGGGCGTTGGGGAGCAGGAAGGTCGACTGTGTCCCGCTGAAGATGTTCTGGTAGCTGCCGGAGATAAGGACGCCGAACTGGCGGTCTTTGCCGAAGCGGTTGCCGGCGGTGAGGCCGAAGGCGGTGTTGATGGGTGTGCCTTTCTTTGTATAGTTGAGAGAATTCACCTGGAAGTCGGTGGGGATGGCGTGGTAATCGCTGCCGTGTATTTCGGCTGGTGAAGACTTGCTGATGCTGCTGCTATTAAATTTCAGGTAGTCCTGCCGGTTGAAGATATTGTTGTAGCCGCCGGATGCGTTCACCTGGAATAGCCTGGTGGAGGGGGCATCCTTCATCACGAGGTTGATGGTGCCGCCGATGGCGTCGCCTTCCATAGAGGGGGTGAGGCTTTTGCTGACCTCCAGCCGCTCGAGTATCTCGGAGGGAAAGAGGTCCAGGGGGATGAAGCGGTTCTTGTCGTCGGGGCTGGGGATCTTGATGCCGTTGACCAGGGTGTTGATATAGCGTTTCTCCATGCCGCGGATGATGGGGTAGCGGCCTTCGCCGGAGTTGTTGCGTTCGATGGTTACGCCGCTGACGCGCTGCAGGACGTTGGCGACGGTGATGTCGGGGAGGAGCTGCATGGTTCTGGCCGACACGATGTTGACGAGCTGATTGGAGTGTTTTTCCAGGCTGCGGGTGGTGTGGTCGGTCTCGTTGCCTCCGGAGATGGTGACGGCGGAGAGTTCGACGATCGAGGGCTCCATGGTGATGCGCAGGTCTTCGCTGCGGTTCTTGCTGAGGGTGATGTGGCCGGAGTGCTTTTTGTAATTGGCGAAGGTTATTTCCAGATCGTATTCTCCTGCAGGAAGGTTTTTGAAGGTGAAGTAGCCGTCGAGCTGGACGAACTGTCTGAGGTTATTTGGTTTGACGACGACGGTAGCGCCGCTCATGGGCTCGCCTGTTTTGGCGTCGAGGACGACGCCGCGCAGGACCTGGGCATTTCCCAGGAGCGAGGATAGAATGAAGAACAGGGATAGAAAGAGCCTTGTCCAATTAGCTTTGGGGAGCATAGGTTGTTATTTGAGGTGGCAAAAGTTGTGAAAAAAATGACGGGATTGTGGGTTGGCGGCGCATTTAGCGATTTGATAAACATTCGCTAATTTTTAATTAACGCGATTTTCAGAATCGCTCCAAAATTGGCTCAAAATCTTGTGGTAAATTATGGTTGGAGGGACTGAGCAGATGAAAAAAGCCGCCCGATGGGCGGCCTGGGGAGCAAGGGGTTAGGGGGTAAGTTAGTCTATTTTCACGAATTCTCCTTTTTCGTTGAAGACGAGGTCTTTTCCTTTTACTTCGGCTTCATAGGAGGTTTTGCCCATGGCGTCGGTGACCTTGCCGGCTTCGGTGATCTTCGTACCGGGGTAGTGGGCTTTTACGTAGGCAGCAACGCCGGGAGGCAGGGTGTTTACGGGTATAGCAACGACCTGTTCGACAAAGTTGCCGTCGGGAGTGAAGACGACGGAGTTGTCTTCTTTTGATTTACCGCCCCAGTTGGCTTCGAAGTTGCCTTTTTCTTTTTCCCAATTCACGTCGGCCGCGCCCGGGTATTTTTTTGCGAGGGCTTCTTTTACTGCGGCGGGGACTCCAGCGCTTTTAACTTTTTGAGCAATGGCTGAAGTGGTCAGCAGGGCAGAGGCTGCGAGGCCTGTCAGGACCAATTTGATGTTGTGCATGTGAATGTGTTTTTCTTTCCTCAATTATACTAACCGATACTGACGTCCGCCTATCAGTAATTGGATGCGATCCTATCGGTATTCTGTAGAGATACTGCAATTCTGTGGGGATTCTATTTTAATCCTGTGGTCAATTCTGTATTTATACTGAACTTGTTATCAGTTGGTTATCTAATTGTTGCTTTAATTTTATCATTTCCTTAACGCGCCGGAAAACTCTGTGAATAGTACAAGATTTGCACCCGTTGAACCAATACCTGCAAACATGTCGTTCAAGATTAACTGCGCAATCTTCGTATTGCTTTTTTCAACACAGCATCTTTTTTCACAGGGAGTAGGATCCATCAAAGGGAATGTTTCCGATGGCATTACCGGGGATGGGCTGCCCGGCGCTGATATAACTGTCGCACGCACTTCTTTCCGCAAGGCGGCTGATGACAAAGGCAATTTCGAGCTAAAGAATATACCGCCGGGTGAGTATGACCTGGACATTACGACTGTCGGCTATGGTGTCGTTCACCGCCATGTGACCGTGCGTGCGGGGAAGGCGGCGCAAGTTTTTATCACCGCAGTCCCCGATGGAAAGTCGCTGGAAGAGGTGACGGTGTTCGGGCGCAGCGACCGGGAGAAGGAAATTGGTGCGCGCGACCGGGAGAAGAACGCGTCCAATATGATGAACGTGATCTCCGCGCAGGCGATGGTGCGGTCGCCGGATATCAATGCGGCCAATGTTCTGCAGCGGATGAGCGGCGTTACGGTGTCGCGCAGCAGCGGCGGGGACGAGGCGTATGCGGTGATCCGGGGGATGGAGCCGCGGTATAATAACACACTGGTCAACGGGATCAAGATCGCGAGTCCGGATAATAAGAACCGGTATGTTCAGCTGGATATTATTCCTTCGGATATACTGAGCTCGATCGAGATCAGCAAGTCGCTGACGGCGGATATGGAGGGAGATGCGATCGGGGGGACGGTGAATATGGTGGTGAAGGACGCGCCGGACAAAGGGGCCTTCAAGGCGACGGCGAGCATCGGGTATAGTCAGCTGTTCTTTGACGAGAAGTTCTCTACGTTCAGCAAGTCGGATATTCAGTCGCAGAGTCCTAATCAGCGTAATGCGTATGGACACGCGGCGCAGCCTGGTGATTTCAGCCGCAGCAACCTGGATTTCCGGTCTGTACAGGCGCCGCCGACGGGGACGTTGGGGTTCTCGTATGCGAGCCGGTTCATGCATAATAAGATAGGCGTGGTGCTGGCGGATAATGTGCAGAACCAGTATTACGGCAATATTTCCAGGCGATTTACGGTGACGCCGGTAGATTTTGCGTCGGATTCCCTGCGTTATCTTGACGGGACCGATTTCAAAGGATATACGCAGCAGTTGAACAATGGGACGGTGGCGCATCTGGACTATGTCTTCAACGAACGGAATAAGGTGAATATCGACAATTTCTTTGTATACAGTTATCTGGCTTCGGCGAGGCATAGCGAGGATACGACGCTGGTCGGGACGGGAAGGGTGGGGCCGGGTACGGGTGAGATATTTCCGACGGATGAATCCTATACGCAGCGGCAGTATGTCGAGAATCTCAAGGTATCGGGGAAGCATGTGTTGTTGCCGGCGTTGACACTGGATTGGGCTGGTGTTTATTCGAAGGCCCAGAGGCGGGTTCCGGATCTGGCGGATATCCATACGGTGTATCTCATTAAGTACGATCTTAGCCGGACCGGTACTGATTTCGACGATATCACCCATCAGTGGCTAAAGAACGATGACAGGGATTATACCGGCATCGTCAACCTGGATTATCATAAAAATTTCGATGCCGGTACCCTGCAGTTAAAAGCCGGGGCGTTATACCGCAGTAAGACGAGGGACAATAACGAAGATGATTATATCCTTAGGCCTCCTTCTACTAATAGCAATGGCGGTGCGGCATCCAAGCCAGCCTGGACGGGGATCTATAATGCGAGTTGGGTCGTGTTCAATCCGTCTGGCACAGGTATCTATAATAAGAACAATTACACTGCAGATGAAAATGTAAGCGCCGGATATCTGATGAGCCGGTTCATAGCAGAGAAGTGGGAGGCGGGGGCCGGAGTTCGCCTGGAAAATACAAAGACAGACTGGGCTGTCAAGGTCTTTAGTCCCACGCAACCCAGCTCGGGAAACCAGACCTACGGCGATGTCATGCCGGATGGATATCTCAAATACAAGCTGTCCGGGAAGCAGGCGCTGCATGCGTCCTACTTCAGGTCTATTTCAAGGCCTAATTATTATGAGCTGGTGCCAACCGCCAGTTTTGCAGGCGACTATTATGTGAGCGGGAATGCTTATCTGCTGCATTCCGTGGCTGATAACCTGGATCTCCGCTATGAGCTGTTTCCCAAAGGGGAGGAGCATTTGTTTGCGGGAGTCTTTTACAAGCATATTGTCAATCCCATCGAGCTGAGGCTGGAAGGGGCGAGCGACGGGAGGATAACGCTGCGGCCGGACACTTCTCAGCCTGCAACGAATTACGGGGCGGAGGTTTCGTTCACGCAATACTGGGGAAAGCTTGGTTTCACCGGGAACTATACTTATACGCATTCTTCTATCAATGCTTTTGTGATCCGGCGTGGTGTTGCGGGTTATAAGGAGAACCGTCCGATGCAGGGGCAGACGGATCATATCGCCAATGTCTCGCTGCTATACAAGGATGTCAGGCATGGTGTGTTCGCGCAGGTGGCGTATGAGTACCAGGGTAAGACGCTTGTCAATGTGAATAGTACGACGTACGATGGCGATTATTACCAGCGGCCGATGAATTTTCTTTCCGTCTCGGCGGAGAAGGACATTCGCAAGCACTTTACCGTCTTTGGCAAATTCAATAACCTCTTGAATACGCCTGCCGTCCAGTATGTCCAGAATACGCTGGAGGTGTCGAGGGATCAATACAGGGCGACCTACCTTGTTGGCATCCGTTATGATGTTCACTAGTCTTTTTTCAGATTCTTTACTAACCATTTTTAATTATTAAAAAGAACCAAGATGAAAAACAGAATTAGTCCGGTCAGTGGTCTTTTCGTTGCTATTACAGCGATAGCAGTGGTGCTTGGGGGGTGTTCGAAGAGCTCTAACAGTGTGAACACGGGTCCTGTGTTACCGGCGCAGGCGATCCGGGGGACGACGTTGAGCGGCGGCAATATCAAGGGGGTTATGCTGGCCGACTCTATCTACACGGTAAACGGCAATCTAACCGTATTGCCTGGTGATACACTGACCGTTCAGCCGGGAGCTACGATCAAGGTCAATGGCAACCAGGCTTTTTATGTTCAGGGTACGATTAATTCTGTTGGTACGCCGACAAAGCCGATTGTCTTTACGACTACCGGTCCCGCGCAGCCTGGTCAGTGGGGTGGGTTCCAGTGTGACAGTGCGAAAGCCGTCAGTTTTGCCTGGACGAAGATCCTTTGGGCGGGCGCCGGAGATTCTGCCGGCAATACCCGTCAGACGATTGCCGTATCTGTACCTATTCCTGTCAATATAACGGACTGTTGGTTTGTCGGTGGGCAGGACAATGCGATCGGGGTGTATTCCACTGCGCCCGTCATGATCCTGCGTAACTCTTTTTATGGCAACGGCACGGATGATGGCGACTGTATCGACTTCCATTCCGGTGTTACCGGGGTAGTCGCCTATAACTGCTTATGGGGTACGGCGGGCAGCGCCATAAAGGTATATACCAGTAAAACGACGCCGCTGGCCAATGCCGTTACCAATGTGGCCGTTTACAACAATACCTGCGTGGAGAGTGGTTTCCGCAGGGGGTCAAAGGAGCCAGGCCGGGGGGTGCTGGTGGATAACTTCTCCGTTGCCCAGGTCTATAACAATCTATTGGTTAACAATCTTTGGAGCCTGGACGTAACTCCCTTTGCGGACTTTCAGCACACGATCTACGGATATAACTATTTCTATGTGACAGTGGACTCGCTGCGCCAGTGGATGTATCCCCAGGGGGAGATGGGTGTTATTCAGAAATCGGATATTATCGACTCTGTTCATCTTGGTGCGAACAACCCGATGTTTGTGGGTTATACGCCTCCGCCGAATCCTTCCGTTCGTATTATTCCGACAAATTTTGATTTCCATCTGGCTGCCAATTCCCCTGCTCTTGGCAAGGGGACCACTTCCATACCCGGGATCAGCCTTCCCGCCGGCGCGCCTGCGCTCAGCGTCGACATGGGTGCTTATGTCAGCGATACCAGCAATGGGAAGGGCAACCGGCACGCTCCCGGATATTAATAAGGTATTTTGATCAATCGATAAAGAGGACGGCATGGCCGTCCTTTTTTGGTGGCGCTGGCCGCTGAGGAATCGGGGGGATTCTGTAGAAAAACGGTAGTGAAAGTAAAGTTTTTGTGTATCCAGATTTGGCTCAGGATTTGTTCGCATCTTAGCCGGCTAAAATAAACACCATGAAGTTTGTATTACCGGGGCTTATCGCGTTGATCGTCGCCTCGCAGCCTTTGAAGGCGCAGCAGTATGTACTGGACAAGAAGATATCCCTGCCGGGTGACGGGGGGTATGACTATATGGCTATT
>JAFDYE010000323.1 GCA_018267585.1 Bacteroidota bacterium | reverse complement strand
TGTTTGCCGGGCAGCATGCCCGCATGCTGCTTTGGGATGCCCTGCACATCGGTAACGCCATCCTGGACCAGGTGCTCGCCATTCCGGGAGTAAAAAAGGCCGACCTGGCGGGCAGCCTGCGCAGAAGAAAGGAAACCATCGGCGATATCGACATCGTAGCGACGGCAGCCAGAAAAGACTGGAAAAAGATCATCGGCCTGTTCACCAGCCTTCCGGGTGTGGAAAGAATACTGGCCGGCGGCGAAACAAAAGCCAGCATATTATTGAAAGAGAGCAAAGCGCAGGTAGACCTGCGGCTGGTCGCCGACCGCGAATACGGGTCCGCCCTCCTCTATTTTACGGGCTGCCGCGAACACAATATTGCCCTGCGAACCTGGGCGAAAGGCCAGGGATGGAAGCTCAACGAATACGGCGTGTTCGATGCCAATACGGACCAATGGCTGGCCGGCGCCACGGAAGAGGATATCTATCAACTGTTCGGCATGCACTTTATCCCACCCGAGCTTCGGGAAGAAAGAGGCGAGATCGACGCGGCCCGCAAGGGGGCCCTTCCCCGGCTCATCGAAACAAAAGACATCAGGGGTGACCTGCACGTCCACAGCACCTGGAGCGATGGAACGGCTGAAATCTCCGAGATCGTAGCGCACGTGCGTAAATCCTTCCCGGGTTACGAATACTTGGTCATCACCGACCACTCTCCCAGCCAGCGCGTGGCCCGCGGACTAACACCGCAGGAGTTCGGTAAACAGTTTACGGAGATCGACAAGCTCAACGCGAAATTAGGGTCTCCCTTTATCAGGAATGGAGTGGAAGTGGATATCCTGCCGGACGGCTCGCTCGATCTTTCCGATCACCTGCTACAACAGTTCGATTGGGTAATCGCCTCCATACACAGCAATTTTAACCAGGACAATACGGATCGGCTGCTCAAAGCCTGCGAACATCCGCTGGTCTGCTGCATCGGCCATCCCAGCGGCAGGCTCATCGGCAAAAGAGAACCCTATCCCATGGATTGGGAAAAGCTTATGGCCAAAGCGGCTGAGACGGGAACGGCGCTGGAGATCAATTCCCAACCCGAGCGGTTGGATATCCGGGACGTGGTGGTGAAAGAAGCTGCCGCGGCAGGTGTTATGCTCACCATCGGCACGGACTCGCACGCGCTCAATCAGTTCGATTTCATGACGATGGGCGTCTCCGTTGCCCGGAGAGGATGGTGCACCAGCGAAAATATCCTCAACACCTACCCGTGGAAGGAGATCGAACGATTCCGGTCATCGAAACGAAGCCGCTAATGCGACAAATGGAAAAATTTCTCTCCATAGCCCAGGAAACAGCCCTGGAGGCAGGCCGCGTGATCATGGAAGTATACCGCACCGGCGATTTCGGTGAAACGCATAAACCCGACGAATCGCCACTGACCCGGGCGGACAGCCTGTCGCATTCGACAATCACCCGGCTGCTCGGTAAGACGGGATTGCCGGTGCTTTCGGAAGAAGGCAAGGATATCGAATACCACACGAGAAAGGACTGGACCCTATTCTGGCTGATAGATCCCCTGGACGGCACTAAAGAGTTTATTGCCCGCAATGGCGAATTCACCATCAATATAGCGCTGGTCCAAAGGAATATCGCGATCGCAGGCGTCGTACATGCTCCCTGCCTCGACAGGTTGTATACCGGTTCCCGGGAATCGGGCGTCTACCGGATGGAAAAAGGCAACTCAACCCGGCTGGCCCCATTGGCCGAAAGACGGAATTATCATGATCTGGTACAACAAGAAGCATTGCGCGTGATCGCCTCCCGGTCCCATCTCTCGGAAGACACAGCGAAATTCATCGCCCGCCTGCGATATTGTAACCTGGTCCAGGCTGGCAGCGCGCTGAAATTCACGTCCCTCGTAGAAGGCCAGGCTGATCTTTATCCCCGGTTTTCCCCTAGCATGGAATGGGATACGGCTGCCGCCCATGCCATTCTGAACGCCTCCGGCAGAGGCGTCTATTGGGTCGATGGGCAGAGTGAACTGTTGTATAATAAACCCAATTTGATAAACCCTTGGTTCATCGCATTCTAGTGGCCCCAGAACCTTTGATCAGCCGTCCTTCTGCTTATCTTCTTCTTTGCAAAAAACTCCCTCGCTTTCTTCAGCCCCGTGGCAATCGCGATCCCTTCCGGTGCTCCACTCAATAAGATCTTATTGGCAATCTCAGTCGCCTTATCGCGCAAATCCTCGGGGAGGTTCTTGTAGGAAGGAGGATAGTCTCCATTATACCAGGGCATAAAATCTCAATTTGATTTTTTAAAGTAAACACATCCGGCGGGAACATAAGATGAGCAGGGTCAAGGCTCATCTTGATGAGGGTCATTGACAGCGGTTTAACTCCCGTCGTACCTTCACAGAATGATAAACTATCCTGGCACGGCCATCTATAAAGATATCATGGGCTTTGTGCCCGTGCCGCCTGCCGTCTCTATCCTGCTTCCGATACATCAGGTATTCTCCTCTACGTCCGAATTGCGACATCGCCTGAAGATCGCCCTCGAAAATGTCCAGCACCGCTTGCTCAAGAACTTTACAACCGAGATTGCAGTAACCGTCATGGAAAGGTTGGAGAGTCTGCAGCTACAGGCGGACAGCACTAAACCTCATAAGAGCATCGCCCTCTTCGCCTCTCCACATAAGAGCAAATTGGTCTATCTCGACACGCCCGTGGAAGAAAGAATTGTCATCGGTGACACCTTTGCCGTTCGGGAAATAGTGGCCGACAGTAAGCAACTTCGCCAATACCTGATCCTTGTGCTCAGTGATAAAAAATGTCAATTTTACCTGGCCGACGAAAACAGGCTGCAGCGGTTGAAAACCGAAATCCCAGCTGAAGTATTTGCTTATGTGAACGAAAAACCGGAAAGGGTTGCCAACTTCACCGACCCCGGCGACCGCAAGGAGATCGTCATGGACAAGTTCCTGTATCACATAGACCGGGAACTCTCGCATGTCCTGGCCAAGCATCCCTTACCCGTATTTGTCCTGGGTCCGGAAAAAGTGATAGGCCATTTCAAAGTCCATTCCCGCCATCTTCCGCAGATATCAGCCTACGTGCATGGTAATTATGTTGATGCCGGAGAGCCGGAACTGCTGGCGCTGATGCAACCCTGTCTCGAAACCTGGATCTCGCACAACCGCG
>JAFDYE010000322.1 GCA_018267585.1 Bacteroidota bacterium | reverse complement strand
TCCAATTACCTTTCGGGTAGTACCATAAATCCGATTGTGGGAAGACCGCTTTATTCGTTGTTTGCGCTTCGATGGATGGGACTGGATTCAAAAGGGAATCCACAAGGGTTATTTGATGGCAAGGTGAGTACTCAATATGGAGCGATGCTTGGCTCGGGCGACCTGAATGATCTTGTTTATGTGGGACCTTTGACACCCAGGGGCTTTGGGAGCTGGCGAAACAATCTGGCCTGGCGACAATGGGGGTTTTCCTGGAATATTGTTTACAAATTTGGATATGTCTTCAGACGGAACTCAATATTTTATACTTCGGTATTTGGGGGAGCATCCCCTGGTCATCCGGATTATGAGCGAAGATGGCAGAATGCAGGAGATGAGCTGAAGACTGATGTACCGGCTATGATCTACTCGTCTGATCGCAGCCGGGATGACTTTTATAAGAATTCGACCGTTCTGACAGAGAAGGGCGATCATATCCGGCTGCAGGATATCCAGTTGAGCTATGATCTTGTCCGATCGGAGAAGACTCATCTTCCTGTGTCGCGGATCAAGGTTTATCTCTATGCTAATAATATCGGAATCATATGGAAGGCTAATCATGCCGGCATTGATCCGGATTACGTAACAGGTATGCCGAATCCCAGGACCCTGGCTATCGGTCTGAAAACAGACTTCTAATGCTATTGATATGAACAAATCAAACTGGTCTTTTTTTGTTGGTTGGCTGGTGCTGGCCCTGACCGGGGTCTTTGTCGAGGGCTGTCATAAAGCAGATTTTTTGGGCAAGAATCCCAATTCGACCCTTGTGGTGCCCAGCACGTTATCTGATTTCCAAAGCTTATTGGATAATGACCAGGTGATGAACTATGTCCCTGCTCTTGGCGAACTATCGGCGGATAACTATTATATGGGTGATGATCTGTGGCAGACGGTCGGAACAAGGGTTCAGAATGCCTATTTATGGAAACCGGATATCTTCGGCGGGCAGGGTGTTGTCGAGGACTGGAATGTTCCCTACCAGCAAGTGTACTACGCGAATGTGGTATTGGACGGTCTGGATAAGGTCAAAACGGATAACAGCAATATTGCTATATGGAATAGTATAAAAGGACAGGCCCTATTCACCCGGGCTTTCGGTCTTTTTAACGTTGCCCAGCTGTTTGCCCCGGCCTATGATGAGGATTCGGCGGCGACCGAAGCCGGAATTCCCCTGCGGTTGGTCGAGGACGTGCAATCCCCTGTGACCCGGAGCACGGTGAAACAAACCTATGAGCAAATAACGGGGGATTTGCGCACTGCGGCAATGCTATTGCCGTCCAGGGTATTAATGACTTATGTCAACCGGGCCACCCGTCCGGCAGCCTTGGCGATGCTGGCGCGCGTGTATCTCAGCATGCGGGAGTATGATTCAGCGAGCGTTTATGCAGACAGCGCATT
>JAFDYE010000321.1 GCA_018267585.1 Bacteroidota bacterium | reverse complement strand
GGGGTTGGCGGGTGGAGGTTGGAGGTTGGGTGGGTGGGGGGTTGGAGGTTGTGGGTTAGTCCGGGTTATCGAAGTTCTTCCATGGTAAATGGTTTTTGGCGGTCGTTGAATTTTTCGCGGATGGCGCCGATGTCTTCGGGGATGATCTTGTCGGTCTTTTTGACCTTGTTGGTCCAGGCGTTGCGGATGAAGTTGAGTGTCTGTGCGATGTCTTCGTTGGAGAACTCTTTGTTGGAGCCTATGCCGGGCATGTCGCCGCTGACTTCGGGGGCTTTGTAGAGTTTGCCCGCGACCTTAACGGGGCCGGTGAGACCGTAGAGGACGATCGGGATGAGTCTGTTCTTGTCGCCGAGTACCCAGTTGGAGGTATTGAGGGGTGGGCCGAGTGAGCGGATCCCGTTGCCGTCGGGGCCGTGGCAGGTCTGGCAGAGGGACTGGAAGATGGAGGCGCCTTTGGGGTAGGTGATGGCGAGTTGTTTGAAGCTGGTGGCGCTGCCGGTCCTGGCGATGTCGCTCAATACCTTTTTCAGCTGGCGGTTGATGGTGAGGGTGGTATCGGGGTTGATGGCCAGGGCTTCTTTGTAGAAACCTTCTTCTTTGTTATAGAGATTGCTGATGATCGCGTCAGCGATGTAGATGTTATTTGGGTATTGGGTGGTCAGTCTGATGAGTATATCGTGGGCGAGCCTGGGATCGAGCTTTTGGATGGAAGGGGTGATGAAGGCGATATAGGGAATGCATTGGGTGTCTTTGGCCGCTATTATGTCGTTGATGGCGGGCAGGAACTGGCGGTAGTTGTTGGGGTTTATAATTGAAGGCAGGGCTGTCAGGGCCTGTGTTCGGAGGGCCGGGTCGGTGCCTTTGATCAGCGGCAGAAGGTCGGAGGGCTGGAGGGCGCCGATGCCTTCCAGGGTCCAGAGGGCGTGGATGGAGGGTATGGTGGCGTTGGGGCGGGTAAGCAGCCGGCGCAGCGATGGGGCAGTCCGGAGGGCTTTGTGGTCGACGAGCAGTTGTTGTGCTTTGTCGCGGGTCCAGCCGTTGGGGTCCTGGAGGAGGTCGACCCAGTGTGCGGGGTCGTCGGTGAAGGAGGGGAGGCGTAATGGGGAGCCGGCGCTGGTTGGAACGACCTTGTAGATGCGTCCGCAATTGAGGGGTTTGGTGAGTGCGCGCTGTTTTATTTCGTTCTTCAGGTAGGTGGTAAGATATGTTTTGTGCTGGATGATGCCGCGGTACATGTCGACGATGTAGAGGGCGCCGTCGGGGCCGGTGTAGAGGTTGACGGGGCGGAAGCGTTCGTCTTCGCTGGCGAGAAATTCTTTTTTCTCGTATGCTTCTTTGCCTTTCGTGATGAAGCCGCTGGTTGCGGCAGTGGCGCTGGTTGTGCCCTGGCCGTTGTTAGTGGCGGGGGCGCCGGGCTCGAGGATGTCTTCTTTGATGAGGTTGCCTGCGGGTTCAGCGATGAAGGCGTGGCCCCTATTTTTCTCACCGAACATTGCAGAGTTGAAGATGACGGGTCCGCAGGCGGCGGTAAATTCGCGGAGCCGAAGGCTGTCGTCGAGTATGCCTTGCTGGTAGCCGCGGTTGACGCCGGTAGTGGGCCGGACGGGGAAGACGCGGTTGTCGGGGACGATGTGTTCGTTGAAGCCGGCGACGTTGCGCTGGTGGGGGTTGGTCGCGCCGAGGCCGGGGAGGAAGTAGTCGCCGAGGAGGTTCTCGGAGTTGTTGTTGTAGTAGAGGCGTCCGTATTCATCCCGGGAGATGCCCCATTGTCCGCGGAAATGTGTTCTTTCGATGAGCCAGCGGTTGCCGGCCTTTTTATAGCGTTTGGCGGATTTGGCGTTGTAGATCCAGTTGTCCATGGCGCGGAACAGGCCGTTGGGCTGGTGTTCGACGTTGCCGCCGGCGGCGTAGTCGGAGTCGACGAGGGTCTTGTGGACCGGTTTGTCGTCTTTTATCGTATAGTACCAGAGTTTTGGGGGTTCTGCAACGAGGATGCCGTCTTCGATGAGGCAGATGGCGCGGGGCAGGACGAGGGAGTCGAGAAAGACTTTGTTCCTGTCCATGCGGCCGTCGGCGTTGGTGTCGGAGAGGATGACGATCCTTCCGCTGGGGGCGTCTTCGCCGGTGCCTGAGGTGTCGGGCATATAGTCCATCATCTCGACGGCCCATATCCTGCCTTTTTCGTCGAAGCTGAGGGCGACCGGCGCGGCGACCAGGGGTTCGGAGGCTACGAGCTGGACGCTGTAGCCTGGTTGAACGTGCATTTTGGCGATGGCGGAATCGGCGGTGAGGACCCGGGATCCGGGGATGCTGTTTCGCAGGGCGAGGGAGTCGGTTCTTTTATCGGGAGCGGAGGGGTTGTTGCAAGCGGCCAGAAAAATAAGTGTAGAGATGACAATCAGACGATTCATGGCTTAAATATAGGGAAAAAAATGGCCGGGGGACGGGGGGGCGCCGGTGAAGGGTGGGAAATGGACAGGGGGCTGGTCGGGGGAGGGAAGTTTGCCGAAGGGGTTAGGGGGTGAGGGATGGGAAATGGACAGGGGGTTGGTCGGGGGAGGGTGAAAAAATGGCCGGCGGGGATGCCGCCGGCCGAGGGAAGCGGGGAAGTATCGGATGGGGGATCGGGGGCGCCGGTGGTGGCGTGGGTGATCGGGGTTATTTGAGCTCTTTAAGGAGCTCGTTGACGGCGGCCTTCAGCTGGTCGTCGGTATCGCGGGCGATCCAGTCGGGCTGGTTTTCGACCTGGATATCGGGTACGCATGGGCCGAGCTCTTCGTTGTTGTCGGTGCTTTTTACGAACCAGCCTCTGCCGGGCAGGCGGACGAATGAGCCGTCCATCAGCTGTTTGCCCCCGGTGGAGATGACCGATCCGTTGGTGGGGACACCGACTAATTTGCCGATGCCAAGGGTTTTATAGGCGTGTGAGAATATCTCTGCGTTGGAGTAGCTGCCTTCGTTGCAGAGGGCGATGGAGGGTTTGGTCCAGGCGGCGTAGACGAGGCGTTCGCCGATGGGATAGTAGTCCCTGAACTTCTTTTTGTCTTTTTCCAGATTGTCACTGGCGCCGCGGGGTATCGTGTAGGCGTGCTGTTTGTAGTTGAGGATCGTCATGAGATAGTCGGTGGTGCTGCCGCCGCCGTTGTAGCGGACGTCGATGACCAGGCCTTCTTTTCCGTAGCCGGCGGCGGTAAATTCGCGTTCGACGACTTCGAAGCTGGGGAAGTCCATGCCGCGGATATGGATATAGCCCAGTTTGCCGCCCGACCATTTTTCGACGAGTTGTTTGCGCTGGTTGACCCATTCTTCGTAGAGCTCGTTCCTGAGGCTGGCCGTTGGCCGGATGGGCACTTCTTTTGTCCTGCCGTCGGGTGTTTGTACGGAGAGGAGGATCTTTTCGTCGATGAGGCCGTTGAGGAGGTTGTAGAAATTGTCTTCTGCGCGGACGGGTTCGCCGTTGACGGCGGTGATGATATC
Source organism: Bacteroidota bacterium (assembly GCA_018267585.1). GTDB lineage: Bacteria > Bacteroidota > Bacteroidia > Chitinophagales > Chitinophagaceae > Puia. The sequence continues at coordinate 2,124 of JAFDYE010000321.1, read as the reverse complement.
GCCGGTATTGAGTTTGCTTTGGTGTTTGTCGGCAGGGCTGTTTGGAATAACGTGTGTGACCTTCATACCTGCCCCGGCCGGCATCAGCTCGACGCCCAGGCGGCCTGTGGCGTCTTTTTGTGTTTCGGTCCGGTCGGCGGCTGTGAAGCCGACGTGGCTGGAGTTGATCTCGCCGAGGAGGAGGTTGAACATGTCGCGGAAGTCGTTGCTGGTGCTGGCGTAAACACAGCGGTCGCGGTATTTTTCGCGCAGCTTGTTCCAGTCATATCCATTGAAGTTGGGATCGTAGTAGCCGTCGCGCATGGTTCGCCAGGCCTCTTCGAATACCTGTGTTCTTTCTTTTATGTAGTCGATCCTGAGCTTTGCGGTGTAAGGGAGGTTCTCGGAGGCGGCAGTTTTGAGGTCGACCCTGGCCATGGCGCCCGTGCGGGTATTGTAGTAGAGGAATTTACCGTCTTTATCGGGGGTTATATTGGAGGGATTGGCGCCGCCCTTTGTGAGCTCTTTCGGGTCTTTCCCGTCCCATTTAATGCTATAGAGGTCGCGTCCTTTGGCGGTGCTGCTGGCCGTGGTATAATAAAAAGTTTCGCCGTCCCTGCTGATCGCCAGGTCGTCTTCGTCGCCGGGGAAGCTGGTCACCTGGACGATCCTTTCGTATATCCTGTCGAAGTCGATGCTTACGGCAACGGGCTTTTTGGACTTTGCGGCGGCGCCGTTGTCTGCCGGCGGCGTGTCTTTATCCTGCCAGTCCTCTTTTGATTTTTCCCAGTCGTCGTTTTTCAGCCAGACGAACCAGACGTCTACGCTGCGGGATACGCTGCGCTCTGAAAGAAATCCCAGCTTGGAGCCGTCGGGACTCCAGAAGGGATTGGAGTCGCTGCGCGGGTGCATGGAGACGTTGACCGGTGCGGACGAGTTGTCTGCCGGCTGGATGAATACTTCTTCATTAAAGTAGAGATCGGACTGCGAATAGGCGAGCCATTTGCTGTCAGGGCTCCAGGCCATGCCGCGGGGGGTGGCCCAGCCTTTTGTAAGGAGCTTTTCGCCGGATAAGCGGCCTTCGGGCGAGATATCGGCTACGACGAGTGTTCCACGGCCGCGTATATACGCGATCTTTTTTCCGTCGGGCGAGATGACGGGGTTTGCTTCGTCCTCGCCGGTATGGGTGATGGGGGTGAGCCCGTGCTTAAGGCTTTTGAAGATATTGTGTTCGGCGGTGTCTGTCGACCGTACGAGATACATGTCGTAATTGCCGTCGGCGCGGTCGCTGCAGAAGAGGAGTGCCGAGTCGTTGAGCCAGGCGGGCTGGATGTCGCGGAACGGGTGGTTGGAGACGTCGATGCTTCTGCTCTTTTCTTTGTCGGCTTCTTTTATAAACACCTCTCCGCGGTCGACATAGGCGATCAGCTTGCCACCGGGGGAGAGCGCATATTCAGAAGCGCCGGTGGTGAGTGTTTTTTGTTCGGAGGGATCCTGGCGGTCGTCTGCGTTGATGGTGACCTCGATGGTCTTTATCTCTTTTGGCGCGTTTGTTCTGAGCGTATAGAGGTGCATATCCCTTTCAAAAACGACCGAGGAGCCGTCGGCGGAGAGGCTGAAATGGCGGATGGATTCCTTCGTGAAGCTTGTGAGCTTTTCGGGTGTGCCTGCGTTGCCTTCTGCGTTCAGGGTCCACCGGTAGAGGTTGTAGGGGCCGTCGATGCAGCTGAGGAAATAGAGTGTGTTGTTGCTGCCCCATTGGGGGAGGATATCGTTGGCAGCGGTACCGGGTAGTTTCCGGAATGTTCTGTTACGGGTATCGTAGAGCCATATGTCCCTGTTGGAGCTGCCCCGGTAGGCTTCGCGGGCGATGGGGTTGATGTCGCCGCGGGTGAAGGCCATCCAGCGTCCGTCAGGGGAGAGGATGGGATCGAAGCCGACTGCGTCGAGGATGCGGGATTCGGTGCCGCCGGAGGGGCTGATGGCGTAGACTTCCAGGGGGCGTTCGATCGCGTTGAACTCGCGGGATGTAGAGAAGAGTATCTTGTCGGGCCGGGTCCAGCTGGAGATGATGTCTTCGCCGGACTGGAAGGTCAGGCGGCGGGGGGTGCCTCCTTCTGTGGGGATGACGAAGATGTCGTTATT
>JAFDYE010000320.1 GCA_018267585.1 Bacteroidota bacterium | reverse complement strand
TCCCTGGGTATCATCCGCAGTTCGGCACAATAGACAAGATATTCGTCAATGGTCAGGTCGGTATACAAGGGCGGGTTCTGCGGCAAAAAGCCGATATCCCGTTTGGCGGCTTCAGTCTCTTCGCGAAGGTCCCTTCCGTTGATCAATACCCTCCCTTCGGTCTGATTAAGGACACCACATACAATATTCATGGTCGTGGATTTACCCGCGCCATTCGATCCCAGGAGACCTACCACCCCGTTCTGGTGGATTTCCATATTGATATCCCGGATGGCCCAGGTACTGCTGTACTTGTGCGACAGCCGTTCGATGGTTAAAATGCTGCTCATAAAATAAAGGCAACCCGTCCTAAGAAAAGGGTGATCGGCCACCCCTATTTTTTTAAATGGTCCAACACATTATATCCCCCGTCACCACCACATAACCACTCCGCAAAACGAATCCGGGCTGCAGGTATTACCCCGCAGCCCGGATCTTAATTCAATGCACTGCCAACAAATTATTTGTTCCCGATGGCCTGCAAATTCACTCCATAATTCTGGATGTAATAGTCCAGGATCATATTGTACTTCGCAGCATAAAGCCCATTGACATCGACCGCGGGCGACAGCCAGGTATTGCTCATCGTGGTTGAGTCGGTGGAGGTGATCACCCGGATATAGTCCAGGAAATCCACCACGCCGTTATTACCATATGGGTGATAAAAGAACATCCCATTTTGACGCAGGTTGGTCTGATCCACCTGGGCATAATTGGTCAGCGAGTCGAAGGCACCAGGCCGCTCGATCATCTTATTCTGGACCGCCTGTTGCCAGAAGGCCTGTTGCAGCAATCCCCGCGTCGAATCGACCTGCCGGGCACTCAGGGTCTGCAGAGAATCGTTCACAAGTCCAAAAGCGACATAGTTCAGGCCACCCATCGCAGGGTAATAGCTATAATCCCTGACCTGGCCGAAAAAGATATTCGCGACGCTGATCTGCGACGACAGCAGTATCTTGTACGGCAGGGTCTGCTGCAAAAAGGCGCTGGGATAGAGGTCCAGCCAGTTGGCATGAAGAAAATCCAACGCCGGGGAAATATAATTGGTATCGGCCACCGTCATCGCCAAATCCGGGTTCAACGGGCCCGTCACATTATAATTGTAAGCAATGCTGTCATAACGGTACAGAATAAGGCTATGGTAATTCTGATAGAACTGTAGGATGGACTGGTCGTAAGAATGATTGCCCTGCGGCAGCGTATACAAAGGCTTTGCCGGCGAGGGGGTCAGAGCCGACTCCTTCTGGCAGGCGACAGTCAGCAAAGTCAGCAACGCCGGGAAAACAATGCAGACACTTACGTATCCGGACATTAAGGGTTTATATTGTGTAGCCATATTACTGGATTTATAGTTTAATTGGATGGATTCCTCGTCGGCCCTGCAGGATTTTGCTCCAGGTTAGGGTTCAGGAGCAGCGCCGTGGGCGGTATCTGCAGGGTATACTGCGGATCATGCGCGTTCAGTACATACTTTTGGATCGTGCCCGACACCGGGGAATAAAGATGGGTGATCGACGGCATGCCATACCTGCGCAGATCAAACCAGCGTTGACCCTCACCGAAAAATTCCCTCCTGCGCTCATTGCGGCAGAACCGTAACAAGGAGTCCGCCGGCATGGCGCCCAGCGGTTGGAATACCGACGGATCGTACCGCTTGGACCGCAGCGTATTGAGATCATTGAGGGCGTTTTGCGCGGCGCTCGCATCTCCGGTCGCCAGGTATTTCTGCGCATAAGCCTCGGCACGGTTCAGATAGGCTTCCGAACTGCGGAACGAACACCCGATGACTGCGTTGGCGATCCCGCCCGAACTGGCCGGGTCGCGTTTCTGCGATACAAAAAGCGGAGATATCCATTGTGACAAAAAAGGCGGGATAGCGCCAAAATAGATCTGGCTACGCAGGTCCATCGGGTCGAACTGCCTGGCCAGGTCCTCCGATACATCACAGGAGATAAGGTCGTTCATCGGAGCATTCTCCCCTATATTACCGAAGGCCCAGAGCGTCTCGGGATTTCCGTTCCCGATGATGGTCTTAAAAGTACCCTGACCATAAGCCCATCCGGTATTCAATCCCCAGGTATTAAGGTCCATCAGCTGCGGATGGTATTTCAGCACATAGCTGGCATGGTTGATCACATCATCCCACCGGCCCATATACAGGCTCACCCGGGAAGCCAGCAAATGCGTGGAAATATGGTCAAGCCGGAAGACATCTCCCGTCCGCTTTGCTCCATCCAGTCTGGCGGATGCGCTATCCAGGTCTCGCACGATCTGGTCGTACACTTTCGCAACACTGCTGCGGGCAGGGAGATCCGCAGACAGGTTTGAACTCAGGATCAGCGGCACGCCGGGACTCTTGTCCGGACTGATGGTCGAGTCATTATAGGGCCGGCCATAAAGATTGACCAGCTGAAGATAATAGTAGGCGCGCAAGGCGAATGCCTGTCCTTTCAGAAAATCCTTGTCCGCCTGCGTCCCGACAGAACCATCTACATACTGGAGGGCGATATTGCAGCCGACAAGACTCTGGTAATAATTCTTGTAGCCATCGATCGTCCCCCCTGAACCATCAAACTTGGAGGCGATCAATTGCCGGAAAAAATCTGCCTGCCAGGAAAAAGCCGGCAACACCTGCGGTGGGATGGTGGGGTCGCCATTGGGTCCCATATACACCTGGATGTCATCGTCCATAAGGCTCGTCGCCTGTTGATATATGATCGAGGACAGGGGATAGCCAGTCCCGAAAAAGAGCTCGCTATACGATTCCGTTGTCACCGGCGTCATCTCGCTCTGGTCTCTCTCTTGCAGGAATTTTTTACAGGAAACGCCTCCCAGGACGATCAGCAATAGCAGGAAGGATGTTGAATAATTTCTCATAACAGTATATTAAAAGGTTATGTTCACGGTCAGATAATAAGAGGCCGTTATCGGCAGCGCAGTCCCGCCGGCATTGTCGATCTCCGGATCCTGCCAGCGCATGTCCTTGCTTTTAATAACGAATGGATTGTTTACGGTACCCGAAATAGTACTGCTCTTGATACCCATTCCTTTCATTAAGGCCGCGGGCGGCGTATACCTTAAAGAAAGTGACTTGCACCGGACATAGCTTCCGTTGACGACCCTCGCCGTCGACAGATCGTACATGGTATAGGGCGATACATAGTCGGTGTATCCGTTCAACGTCGGGATATGTAGATAGCCGGCCTGCTGGTACCAATTGGTGAAAGCGGGTATATTGGTATGCTTTTCATCCCCCGGCGCCCGCCAGCGATCCACCAGCTCCTTGGGCAGGTTCTGGTCCGAGGCCGGAAGACCCGCCCACGATCCGGCCATTCCATTATAAATAGAGTTCAGCCGCTTGTGATTTCCGAAGACCACATGGAAGTCCGCGATCAGGCTCAGCGCATGATACCGGATACTGGTGGCGGTTCCCATATCGATCAGCGGATCACGCCTCCCCGTATACGACAGGAAGGAAGTAGGGTCGGAACCTTTTGCCGGACCCAGGTCATACTGCGGGATGCCATACTGGTGACTGAGCCCCGTATAGGCATAAGAATACAGGGCGCCAAGGGGCTTACCAGGCACGATCGCATTCCCACTGAGAAAATCAGCATAGGTGTATTTCAGGTCGGACTGGATCACCTTATTGTAATTCTGGGAATAGATAAAGGTCTGGTCCCAGGTGAAATCCTTCCGGCGAATAGGGGTTACGGTCAAATTACCCTCAAACCCATAGTTGTCCATCGACCCATAGTTCATATACATCTGAGGGATCCCATATTCCTCGGGTATATTCTTGGTGACGATGAGATCGTTGCTCTTCTTATAATAGGCGTCGACGCCAAGCATGACATGACCGTTGAAGAGGTTCAGCGAAGTACCGCCATTCCACTGGTGAGTCTTCTCCCAGCGAAGATCTGGATAGGGCAGACTCTGCAGGCTCAGGATATACTCATTCGTGCTGGGATCCACAGGGCTCTGCGGATAGTTGGCGATCAGGTTGGGTCCTACATTAGTGACCACATTCCCCTGCGTTCCATAACTCAGATGCATCTCCCAGCCGCTGAGAATATCGCTCTTGGTCAACCAGGGCTCCTCCCCGATGTCCCACCTTCCGGAAACGCTCCAGGTAGGAAGAAATTTTTGATTGGCGTACTGGCCAAACCGGTTGTTGCCATCGGTCCGGATATTGGCATTGACCGTGTATCGTTTCCTAAGCCGGTAGCTGGCACTGCCGATCCACGACATCGTATTGTCGACCCTGTCGGTGGTCTGGACATAATGCCTCAGCATCGGGTTTGGATTGAGCGTGGCATAATAGGACGAATAATACGTCTGGCCCCTGTCCGGGTAATACCCCAGTTCCTGACTGGTCGAGCCCTGGCTCTTGGTGGAACGCAGCTCCTGTATTGCCGTGACGGTGAGCTGGTCCCTTCCACCAAAAAAATTATGATTGAAATCCAGCTGGTTCCTGACCGTATACGTGAGCCCGCTCGTACTGCCGGGTATACCTATTCCGCCGAACGGGAATAAGGAATAGTGCTGCAGCGCACTTCCGTTGGCGGCGGCGCCATAGTCGTAACCGCGAAGCGTCGTAATATAATAGCTCCGTTCAGCGGCATACACAAAGCTGCGATCGCTGTTCAGCGCCCCGCCGAATGTACCCGAATAGGTCAGACCCGGAAGGATATGCCAGGCGAGGACGGCAGATGCATTGAACCCCTGGGTGGAGTTCGTGTTGCCTGTCTGTGCCAGTTCATTGAGGATGGAATAGTGCAGCGGCTGCGTTCCTCCCGACACCGGGTGAGCCCAGTTCTTGACATAAGGCGAATCCGCCGATATCGCACGACTGGTCTTTAAAGCATAGTCACTGGGATTCACTTTGTAGAACTGATCCGACGTCCGGTAGGAACCATCCACATGCACGCTGAAGTTGATCTTGTTGTTGATCGCCCCGTCCAGGTTGACCAGCATAGAATACAGTTTGTTATTGTCACCCTGGAAGGCCCCGCTCATATCGGTATACCCCAGCGAAGCATAATATGTCGTTCTTCCCGCCCCGCCCGAAATGCCTATCGAATGAGTCTGGTTGAACTGATTCCGGGCCAGTATCTTCAGCCAGTCGGTGTTCATGGTCTCCAGCTGCCCCACCTGCCGGTCGAACTGGTCCTGCGTAATGTTCCGCGTATACAGCTGCTGCAGCAACCCTTCGTAGGAAGCAGGCAGCGGCACATCGGCATAGTAGGTCCCCTTTTCAGCAGCTTCGCGGGAAACATCGATCCGCTCTTTCGAGTTCATAGCATCGATGTTCCTATAACTTGGCCGGCCCGTAAACCCTACCGATGTAGTATAGCTAAGCGCTATGGGCCCGGGCTTGCCCCTTTTGGTCTTTACGACGATGACCCCGTTCGCGGCCCTGATACCGTAAATGGCCGTGGCGGAAGCGTCCTTCAGAAATGTAATGCTCTCAATATCATAAGGGTTCAGGCCAGCGATGGCATTCCCTACTATGCTGAAGTTCGCACTCTGGGCATCCTGCAATGCAGCATTGATCTGCAGCGGATTGAGATCGACAGGGTCTTCCCGGATGATCCCATCGACCACCCACACCGGCGAAGCGTTGCCAAGAATGGTAGAGGTACCCCTTATCCTGATCTTCGGCGTGGAGGACGGACTACCGGAAGGATTGGTGAGGACCAGGCCGGGCACTTTGCCCTGCAACATCTGGCTCACAGACGGAACGCCCGATTCCAGGAACTTGTCGGGAGTCAGGGTATACACCGAGCTGGTCAGCATCCGCTTGTCGATATTCTGATAACCGGTGACCACATAGTCATTCATCACTGCCGGGACCGTATCCATCATGATCCGCACAAAGTCCCTGCCCTTGATCGCATGGTCGACCGTCTTCATGCCCAGGTAGCTGACGCGCAACACCATCCCTTCGGTCACCACCGTTCTGAACAGTCCGTTGCCGTCCGTGGTGGCGCCATATTTTTCACCCACCACCTGGACGCTCGCATTGGAAAGGGGAAACCCTTTCCGATCCACGACCTGCCCTTCTACGATGAATCCAAGACTGCCTCTCACCTGGTCTCTCCTGTTCTTCCGGGGACTCAGGATGACGCCGCCATTGTCATCCTCGATATATTGCAGCGACGTCTGCACCAATATCTTTTCAAGGATGCGACGCACGGTCTCATTGGTCAAATGCAGGGTGATCCGGGGTTGCTTGTCGACCTCTTCATAATTAAAAGTGATCGCGGCGCCGGATATCATCCGCAGGGTGCCGAGGGCATCCTGCAAAGAGACATTCTTTGCCGAGAAATTGACACGTTTGTCCAGGGGACGGGTTTCTTGCGCCCGAAGGGAAGATCCGGCAGAAAGGAAAAAGAGCAGCAGCCAGGCTGCAGGGGAAATAGCAGCCCTTTTTACACGCCCGGCAACGGGCGGCAGCAAATCAAATCTCATAAGCCTTGTGTAGTTGGTTTTGTAATAAAATTCCGGTATAGGATAGGCGCTCCGGGAATAAGGTAACCTTCCGGATAAAGCTCGTGCGTTGTATTCAATCACCGGGTTCGACGGGACATTTGTTATCCGATTCGCCCGGACATTTGTCATCCGATTCGCCCGGACATTTGTCATCCGGTATTGTGTGAGATCAATGCCCTTCGGTACGGCTGATGATCACAGTCCTTCCCGTAATGGTGAACTGGATCCCTTCCCTGGTGTTGCAGATATGCTCCAACACCTCCTGCAGGCTTTTGGGAGCCGGCAGATCGATCGTAAAATGGAATTGTTTCAGCGACGGATCCGCCAGCAGAATATCATAGTCGAATTCCCGGCCAAGTAATTCAACCATCTTATCGAATGAACAATTCCCGATGAACAAATGATCATCCTTCCAGGCGGTAAAGTCAGCCGTGTTGACAGTCATTTTCCTTACGTCCCCGTTGACAGTGTTCAAAGCCGCCTGCTCCCCTGGCAATAGCAACGTTTCATCCGCCTTGCCTTTAACGCTCACCTTCCCCCTGACCAGCGTAGTGTAGTAACTAGGTTCAAAAGTATTCACATTGAACGCCGTTCCAAGCACCCGGATATCCATCTTCCCGGCATGCACAATAAAGGGATGCTCTTCATCCTGGTTAATCTCGAAATAGGCCTCTCCGGACAGTTCCACTTCTCTGAGCGCCCCTCTGAATGCCGTAGGATACCTCATTTTGGACGCGGCATTGATCCAGACTTTCGTGCCATCCGGCAGGACCATCCTCGCCTTGTTGCCTCGCGGTACCTCCAGCGTATTATAAGCCATTTCACCCGGCGTTGTATTGGGCATCGCCCCCTGATTCGGCTGATATTCAACCTTCCCGCTATCGGTATGAATGGCCACACCCCCCTGTTCCGCCAGGGTCTGCCGCTGCCCGACAGGGACAGCCCTTCCATCGGAGAGAATAAGCTGAACGCCTTTCGAAGGCGGCAAAATGGCCTTCTGCGCTTTCTCCGGCTGACTATGGGCGATCCCGGCGTTGGCTACTCCCTGTACCCGCGTTCCCCGCATCCACCAGTAGATGCCGCCCGCCAGCAGGATCAGCACGACCGCAGCCGCATAGCTAAATCTCATCCTGAAAACCCGCGCCCCACCATTGACATCACCCACGCGATATCTCCCATCACCCGCGGAAACAAGCACTTCATCACCCGGATCTCCCACCTCAGCCCCGGGAACCTGCACTTCACCCCCGGGAACTTTTACATCACCCCCGGCATACCGTTCATCACCTGTACCCTCTTCCTCTCCGGCGTCGATGCGCTTTTCCAACTGCCGCCAGCCTTCCTCAATGGGGAAACGCGCCGCCGGATCCAGCGGCCGAAGCCTCGCCCTGAGCCGTTTGAGAAAGAGGCGAATATTATTTTCCTGCTTGTCCATATACACTTAAGATAAGGTGTCTATTAAAAGGCAATCGGGCATCAAAATAGGGTGATTCCATTTGTTATTTTTTTTACAAAAAAAGCAAAATAAGGAAATACACAAGCCATCTGCATTCCTCACGCAGATATTGATACGCCAGACGGATCTGCGTCTTCACCGTATTGACCGAGATACCCAGGCGCCGGGCGATCTCTGCATAGCTAAGCTCTTCCTTATTGCTCAGCAAAAAGATCAATCGCCGCTGCTCCGGCAGGCGGTCGATAGACGCCCAGAGAGCCTTATTTCGCTCTTCCAGCCCTTCTTCGTCCGGCTGGACAGACTCGTTGGCCAAAGGCTCGCTGCTGTAAACAAATTCGGAGAGTAATGAGGTTCGCCGCGAAGATTTGAGGTAATTCAGACAGGCATTTCGGATGGCCCGCGACGCATAGCTCTTGAACTCGCCGGCAATGATGATCTCTTCGCGCTTTTTCCAGCAGTAATAAAAAAAATCCTGCACGATGTCCTTAGCGGTCGATTCATCACCGGTAATATAATAGGCCGCCGTACAAAGAAAGTGATAGTGCTTCTTGAACAGCTCCTCCAATTCCTGACGGTTCGCTATTTGAATCTTTTTGACCCCCATTTCTCAAGCAGTGCCTTCAAATATAAAGGATTTATCGAAGAAAAAATCACATAATAAAGAGACCACCTGCGGTATTTTGTCACCGGCAGATGGCCTCTGTTAACACTAACAACTGATCACATGAGACGTCAAGGGCGCGAAACACATTTGTCAGAGTTATGCTTCATCAGCGCGCAAAACGCATTCATCGGGAATATCCTCAATTTCCCTTGTTCAATATTTTTTCCAGCGCGGCTTCGGTCGGGGAATACCCGATGATATTGCCCTGCGGATCGATAAGAAAGCTGGCGGGAATAGCGTTGATGCCATACAATTTGGCCGCCTTGTTCTCCTTGTTCAGATCCGACACCTGGGGCCAGTCCATTCCGTCCGCGGCAATGGCCTTGGTCCATTTTTCCCTGTCGGTATCCAGCGAGACGCTCAGGATCGTAAAATTCCTATCCTTGAACTTTTCGTACATGGCCTTCAGCTTGGGCGTCAACTCCCGGCAGGGCTTACACCAGCTGGCCCAGAAATCGAGCAGCACGTACTTCCCCCTCAGTCCCGATAGCGTGACAGAACGACCCGCCGTATCAGGCGCTGTAAAATCCATGGCTTGTTTACCATTCACCGTAGCAGCGGAAAAATTTGTCACCATGGAAAGATTGTCGACCAGGTAATTGTTCCTTGCGTCGGGCCCGAGCTGCGCAAGATACCATCTCAGGGAGTCTATCGACACCTGTGGCTGGACGAAATAATTGAGAACGGAAGCGCTGACCGGCGAGTTCCGGTGAGCCATGATCCATTGCTCGCCCATTACTTTCTTTACACTGTCATATTCCCTCTTGGTGAGCGCCAGCTCCAGCATTCTCTCCTTGTCGCCGACCTTATAGGCCTCCATAATATCCTGGTCCAGCGTAAGAGCCCCTTTGAAGCGGACACTGTCTGTCATCATCTTCTCTACCTCCCTACCCTCCTGGAGATAGCCTGGCCCGATACACTGTATCCCCTCGAAATAAGGCCCCCGCCCGGTCATCGACACTTTACCCGGCTCAAGGAACAAGACCATCGTCTTATGCACGTCCCCGCCCCTTCCCACCTGGATGACAAATACGTCGCCTTTCTTGATATTCGAATCGAAGGTGAAGCCATGGTTGGAAATGGTAGTGGAGTCGATAAATTTCGAGGTGATACCGTACAGGAACACGATCTCATGGTCGGGGAGCCCATCGATGGACACGCTCAGATTCAGTCGACCCTCGGCATGTACCACCGATACGGCCATCAACGCTATTGCAAAAAAGATCTTCTTCATACTGGTAATTTTATTTTTTATTCATTTCGTTCAGAATATTCATCGCTTCCCGGATATAGATATCCTTTTTCAGCTGACCGGCCCACTCGCTATCCCCGGCCCCCGTCACATTCCCGACCCCCTCTCCCTTCCCGGTTCCCTCTCCCTTACCGGTCCCCTCTACCTTCCCGATCCCCTCTCGCTTCCCGATCCCCTCTCCCTTACCGGTCCCTTCTCCCTTCCCGGTCTCCTCTCCCTTCCCGGTCTCCTCTCCCTTCCCGGGAGAAGCCCGCTGCTCGCGCACACTGACCCCATTGTCCGGCGCCATATTCGCCGCTTTCGCGATCTGCGCGAGATGATCGTTCAGCGAATCCATTTCGGCACGGAATTTTTTAAATGCAAGGGTATAAGGAGTATTGCGGTGATCGTCGAGCCATTTCACATTGTCCCGGATCATCGAAAATGCAGCGTCCCGGTTGACCCTCGCCACCGCATGCCGCAATAAGGCGGTATCCCATAAAGGATAAGGCTTAAAATCCAGGGGTGCGATCTCATCCCATTGCATCGCAAAGGGCATATCCTTTTCACGCACCGTCATATAATCCCGGCCATCCGGCAAAAGCACATCCGGCACCACACCTTTCAGCTGCGTCGAACCACCATTGATGCGGTAGAATTTCTTGATAGAGAGCCTGATCGCGCCATAGCTCACCGCCGGCTTGTTGCGGACCCTGTCGGCTACCTTCCCCATCGCCACATTTTCCTGGGCGGTACCTTTCCCAAAGGTCGGACTGCCAAGGATGATCGCACGACGATAGTCCTGCATGGCGGCGGCGAATATCTCAGAGGCAGACGCGCTGCTTCCGTTCACCAGTACGGTCATGGGTCCGTCGTAGAGGGGCGCCTGTCCCGGATTCTTGGCCATGCCGTTGATACTATATCTGTCTTTCAGCTGGACCAACGGTCCATGATCGATGAACAGCGCAGCCATATTCGCTACCTCATCCAGCGACCCGCCCGGATTATTCCTCAGGTCGATCACAAGGTCAGTGATACCCGAATCTTTCAGCTGCATCAACAGCTTTTTCACGTCAAGCCAGCAATGGACACCTTGCGGATTTTGCATGTCGACATAGAACATCGGCAGATAGATATAGCCCGTCTTTTGCCCGCCCCTCCCGATGATGGCGGCTCTTGCGCCAGCGTCAGCCTTCTGCATCTCCGCCCTCACCAGGGTGACCACCCGGCTGGCTTCTCCCGGCCGCGATATCTGCATTCTGACGCTCGTCCCTTTTTCACCACGGAGCATCTTGACCACAACCTCCAGCGGCATTCCGGCAACAGGTATCAGCTGGTCATCCTTGTCGCTCACGCTGATGATCTTATCCCCCGCCTGCAGCAGCCCGCTCTTCAACGCGCTGCCCCCCGGCATCAGCTTCTTCACAGTGATATCTCCGTCCTTGCCGGTCAGTTCCATACCAACGCCATAATAGAGATGGCTCATTTCCTCATTCATGGTCCTTGCATCGACAGGAGAAAAATAAGAGCTATGCGGATCCATGCACCCTGTCATTTCATTCAGGTAGATACTGAACTGCTGATCGTCCCCTTCCGGCGAAGAATTGAATTTATACACAACATCCAATGATTTGCCCACTCTTTCGGCGGCCGCGGCAATGGCCTTCCGGTCATCCTTCACAACCTTCGCTTCGACCATATTTTTCAACACCATCAGGCGAAGCCTGTCTTCCCAGACTGCTCTTCGTTCGCCCTCGTCTTTCGGCCAGACTGCAGCCTTCCGGCTCTCCAACAAGGTCTTGTGGCCGGAAAATCGGACCGGCTTCGCCAAATACGAATGATACAATGCCATCACTTCACCGATCCGCTGATGGAAAAGACTTATAACCGCATCGAAACAACGGGTGGAATGCATGTGCATCTCATCATCGATGGAAGTCTTATACTGCGCGAGACTACGCAGGTCATCGGCAAGAAATAGCTCTTTGTTTTTATCCAGGTCATTGATGAACTTGTTCCACACATCCTCGCTATAGGTGTCATCGATCTTCCGAGGGGAAAAATGTTCCGTTTCTATCCTGTCGGTCAGCGAACGGATGGCCTGTTGCCGCCATTCCTCAGCCTGGACAGTATCACCGGCCGGCTTGCTTTTCCATCCGGCAGACAGAAGGACAGATACAATGGAATTTGCCTGAACCTGCACACAGGACAGGAGGGCCACCAAAAGGGCCAGCCTTTCTATTTTTCTCATTTTTTTTAGGTTGCGAATAAGGCTAAAGGCAACCACCATCCCAAAAAGGGTGATTGAGCGAACATTTTTTTTCCTTTTTTCCGGCATCACTCTTTCTTCCCTTCAGACAAAGATCCACACGACCAAATATCACCATCTCACAACAATACGTACACTCCCTGTATCACAACCGTACACCCCCACCCCTCTTCCACTACAAACTTCACTGATAATTAATCGATTCCCACACCGGCACCAAATATGCACCCCAAAACCCGAACACCAGCTAAATCAACCAACCACATGTTCAAAAGCTACTGGACCAGCGCCTGGCGCACGCTCATCCGTAACCGCGTATATACGCTGATCAATGTCCTCGGCCTGGCCCTCGGCATATGCGCCTGCCTCGTCATTACGGCCATCATCCGCTATGAGTTCAGCTTCGACCGCAACCACCCCGACGGTCAACGCATCTACAGGATAAATTCCTACGAACAGCTCCTCAAGGACGAACCCGGGCACATGGTCCCAACGGTACTGGCTGATATCCCCGATGCAGTACAAAAAGATATCCCGGGCGTGCAAACGGTAGCCCCATACCATATCCTCGACAAAGACACCGCAATGGTCGATCATTCCGAATACCCCGCCGCATCGATCGTCGCGACCCCGGAATACCTGAAGATCATGGGCTATACCTGGCTGGCCGGCAACCCCAATACCGCCCTCAGCCGTCCTTTCAGCGTCGTCCTCACAGAAAGCACCGCGCAACGGTACTTCGGAACCACGGCGCTATCCGGCATCATCGGCAAAGAGATCATCTATGAAGACAGCCTGCGCGTCAACGTCAGCGGCATCGTCCGCGACTGGCCGGGTAGAACCGACTTCCCCTATACCGACTTCATATCCTTCTCTACCATCGACCACAGCTTCCTGCAGGAAGCATTCGGACTGACACCAGGGAGCAAATTCCCGGCAACGGCATCGGCCCTCATCAGGCTCGCCCCTACCGCCGACCCCGCCAAAACGCAAACCTCCCTTTCAGCCCTCTACCACCGCAACAACGACGACAAAGGCCTCTATCCCCGCATAGAGCTCCAGCAACTGGGCGACGTGCACTTCGCGGTTCCCGGCTTCGACAACGGCAGCATCAGCACCGCCCAGCTATCGACACTATACGCACTGCTCAGCATCGCGGCCTTCATCTTAATACTGGCCATCATCAACTATGTCAACCTCGCCACAGCACAATCGCTCACCAGAGAAAAAGAGATCGGTATCCGCAAAGTCATGGGCAGCGGCAAAGGCCATCTTATCCTCCAGTTCATGACAGAGACCCTGCTCCTTACCTCCGTCGCCGGACTCATCGCCTTCCTGGCCGCAACTCCCGTGCTAAAAGCCTTCCATGAGTTTGTCCCGCGGCAGCTGAGCTTTATCCCCTACGCACCATCCAACCTTCTTGTCCTTGCGGCAACCGTCATCGCCGTAACCCTGCTGGCCGGTCTCTATCCCGCAAAAATGCTTTCGACGCATTCCCCCGTAACCAGCCTCAAAGGCAGCGGAGCCCCAAAAGCCAGCGGCAAATGGCTGCTGAGAAAAGGACTGATCGTATTCCAGTTCACCGTTTCACTGGTCTTCATCATCGGCACCGTCGTGATAGGCCGCCAGATCAGCTTCATGCTGCACAAGGACCTCGGCTTCCGCTCGGACGCCATCATTCTTCTTAATACGGGCGAAGGCCGGGACAGCGTCGCCAGGGTCAAGGTCCTCGAAAAGGCCATCCGCCAACTACCGGGTGTAGCCGACGTCTCCCGCTCGAACATGCCGCCATCCGGCATGGACCGAGGGATATTTACCATAAGATACCTGGCAAAAAGCGACGACCCCATCCGCGTGGAAGCTATCCAGGCGGACGAACGCTACATCCCCCTGTACGATATCAGCCTGCTGGCGGGCCGCAACCTATTCCCCAGCGACACGATGAAAGAGGTCGTGATCAACGAGAACCTGTCCAAAGTCCTGGGCTTCCAAAACCCCGATGAGGCGATCGGCAAACAGCTAAACACCTGGCACCGCAACGTCTCGATCGTCGGCGTGGTAAAGGACTTTCACAAATACTCCTACAAAGAGCCGATCCGGCCCCTGATGATCGTCGGCATGGCCTGTACCGACCTCGCCATACGCCTGGGGACAAAAGGAAAGTCCACCAGCGAAGCCATGGCGACCATCGCCAGGGTAGAGCGCCAATGGAGATCCGTCTACCCCCACAAAGCCTTCGAATACGATTTCTTCGACGAAGAGCTGGCAAGATTCTACCAACGCGAGCAGACGATACAATGGCTGCTGAACATCGCCACAGGCCTCACCCTCCTCATCAGCTGTATCGGCCTGTTCGGGCTCACCCTCTTCACCACCCAGCGACGAACAAGGGAGATCGGCATCCGCAAAGTAATGGGAGCAGACACAAAGGATATAGTCCTCCTATTGAGCCGGGATTCGATCCGGCTCGTGCTTCTTGCGCTGACCATCGCCTCGGCCGCAGGCTGGTGGCTCACCCACCGCTGGCTGCAGGACTACGCTTACAGGATCACGATCGGCGCTGACGTCTTTGTAATAGCCGGAGCCGCTTTGATGCTGCTCACCATCCTGACCGTCGGCCTCCAGTCCCTCAGGGCAGCGACCGCCAACCCCGTCGAATCGCTGCGCAGCGAATAGGGCGTGGAACGGGTTTTGCATCCTATGTTATTTATTTAACAACGCTTAAACCCTTCTTTATGACAGACAACCGAATACTGAAAGGAACACAGGACCGCGTCAGGATCAACGGACGGGAATCCTACGAAGTGGAATACCTCCATCAAAAATTCCCCTGGCTTTCCCACGCGACCGTCAAAGAGGCGGTAGACAAATTCGGGCCAAACCGCGACAAGGTCGAAGCCCAGCTGAATAGACTTACCCGAACCAACAATTGATAGCACAACCGGACCCATAACAAACAACCGGACCTAAAAGAAAAAGGGGAAGCAGGCACAACCCGCTTCCCCTAAAATTATTCCATGCCCTGAAGCCTACGCGACATTAGCCTCTACCAGCTCGGCCATCTGCACTTCAGCAGACTTTACCGTCTTTACGATACGGGCCGCAACCTTGTACGGGTCTGCAGCGCTATTGGGCCGGCGGTCTTCCAGCCATCCCTTCCAGCCCCTTTCCACCGTACCGATCGGGATCCGGATCGAGGCGCCACGGTCGGATACGCCAAATTTGAATTCGTTGATAGCCGCCGTCTCGTGCTTGCCCGTCAGGCGGAGATGGTTGTCCGGACCATACACCTCGATGTGCTCTTGCACCACCGGGCGGAAGGCTTCACAGATCTTGACATATACATCGCTGCTACCGCAAGTCCTCAGCAGCGTATTGGAGAAATTGGCGTGCATGCCGCTGCCATTCCAGTCAAGATTACCCAGCGGCTTACAATGCCAGTTGATGGCGATACCGTATTTTTCACCTATCCGTTCCAGCAGATAACGGGCGATCCAAACCTGGTCGCCTGCCTCCCTGGCCCCCTTCGCAAAGACCTGGAACTCCCACTGACCCGTCGCCACCTCAGAATTGATCCCTTCTATATTCAGGCCCGCGTCCAGACAGGCATCCAGGTGTTCCTCCACCATCTCGCGGCCATAGGCGTTACGGGCGCCGACCGAACAGTAGTAAGGACCCTGAGGCCTCGGATATCCCCCTTCCGGGAAACCCAGCGGCTTATCGGTTTCCGGATTCCACAGGAAATATTCCTGCTCAAACCCGAACCAGAAATCATTGTCGTCGTCTTCAATCAGGGCCCGGCCATTGCTCGGATGCGGACTTCCATCGGGACTAAGCACCTCGCACATCACAAGATAACCATCCCGGCGCTGCGGATCCTTCGCCAAATACACCGGTTTCAGCAAACAATCCGACGAGCCGCCTGGCGCCTGTTCGGTAGATGACCCGTCAAAACAC
Organism: Bacteroidota bacterium; assembly: GCA_018267585.1. Taxonomy (GTDB): domain Bacteria; phylum Bacteroidota; class Bacteroidia; order Chitinophagales; family Chitinophagaceae; genus Puia. Next base: position 18,820 of record JAFDYE010000320.1, on the reverse strand, counting down.
CACATCGGACAATCTTCCAGCTTGCCGGAAAACTTCCTTTCGATCTTAGTCTTGCTTCTCAGGCTTTGAATGGGCTGATATCCGTCGAGCCAGATATACTCAAGTTTTGCAGTTGCCATATACGTTTGGTTTTAATGTAGATTGATTATTTAAAAGAAAGTATTGCCGGAAATATCCGGCGGATACCGCCGGCAATACCCTAATCGTGACTTTCCAAGCATTACGAAGATACGGCGATCATCGTTTACGACAAATACAATTTATTTTAATGTGATTAAAATTGTGGATAACAGGATAAATTTTATGGCCAATCATAGACAATTTTGAATTTCATAGGTCAGCAAGCAGCCTATTTTTCGATTTTAAACAGGAAATTCATATATAAATGGAAAATATTTGAAATTTCAAATCGCCGGCGTACCTACTCCTTCCCAACCGCCGAGCCCCCGCCCGTTCTTAGCCAGATGAATATCCGCAATAGGCCTTCATCGTTATTCTTTAGAATACAGACCCGGGAGAATAAGGACCGGGCATGACAACAAGCAGATAATCAGCCTTCCCGTCATGCTTATATCCGAATGGGATACATCGGCCAAAAAAAATATTTGTTTCCTTAAACGTTTAAGGTATATTTGTGCTTAATCGTTTAAGGTTATGTTACTAAAGTCCTGTAAAACACCTAAGTAAGAAAATCTGAAACGTTTAAGCAGCAACACCAGCCATATCCTTACAAACAACGATTGTTTAACTAATTCTAAAAACCAAACGAGACAATTTATGAGACGATTGCTGGCGATTCTCCTCAGCCTTGCCATGTCCTTCCTCTCCGCAAACGCCAACGCGGACCCAGGGAACAACTACTTCAAAAAGATCACCGGCAAGGTGTTCAACTCAGACGGCTCCCCCCTGTCGGGCGCAACAGTCAACATCAAAGGCACCACCACCTCCGTCACCACCGACGCCACAGGCGCATTCTCCATCGACCTCCCCGACAACAGCCCGAACCCCACCCTCGTCATCAGCGCAGTCGGCTATGGCACCCGGGAAGTCTCCGCCAAAAACACCACCCACTTCGACATCGTCCTCGACGTCGATATCAAAAAGCTCAGCGACGTCGTCGTCGTCGGCTACGGCACCCGCCAACGCAAAGACCTCACCGGCTCCATCGCCTCCGTATCCGCAGCACAGATCGAACAACGCCCCGTCAGCTCCTACGAAGACGCCCTCGCCGGCACCGTCCCCGGTATCGACGTCGCCCCAAGAAGCGCAAAACCGGGCAACATCTCCGAAATAACTATCCGGGGCATCGGCACCATCTCCGGCGACCGCGAACCCCTCTTCGTCATCGACGGCTTCCCAACCGACGCCAACAACGCCGCCGCCATAAACCCGGCTAATATCCTGTCCATCGACGTCCTCAAAGACGCCTCCTCCACCGCGATCTACGGATCGAGAGGCGCCAACGGCGTCGTGATCATCACCACCAAATCCGGCAAGTCCGGCCTCTCCAAAGTCGACGTGAGCCTTAAGACCGGTTTCGCCAAAGCCAACAAGCACGACTTCTATAAAACACTCAACGGCGCCGAATACACCGAATGGTACAAAGAAAAAGCCCAGTTCAACGGCGACCCCATCCCCTCCTGGATCACCAACTGGGACGGCACCAGCACCAACTGGCAGGACCTCATCTATCGCACCGCCCCCTTCCGCGACTACAACCTCACCGTCTCCGGCGGCAGCGACAAGCTCAGCTATATGTTCTCCGGCGGCTTCCTCAACCAGGACGATATCCTCCTCAACGCCGGCTATGACCTCTATTCCGCCCGCATAAAAATGGACTACCACGCCTCCAAAAAGATCACCATCGGGATCAACCTCGCACCCAGCTTCACCGTCCAGCGACTCAGCGCACCGGAGGACGACTTCTCCGCACTCGCCGGCGCCGCCCTCCTCCTTCCCCCCATCATCCCGGCATACAACAAGGACGGCACGCCTTCGGACCCCAACAGCTTTGGCATCCTCAACAAAGCGATGGCCAACCCCCTCACCATCGCCGCCAACTACCACCAGTCCAACAAGAACTTCTATCTCCTGTCCAACGCCTACGTACAGGTGGATATCCTGAAAGGACTGTCCTTCAAAAGCTCTATCGGCGCCGACCTCACCGACGCCAACTACCGGCTCTTCCAGGCACAGGGCCTCAACGGACAGGCACTCTACCCCGTCACAGCCCTCGAGCTCAGCAATACCCGGACCCTCAACTGGCTCAATGAGAACACCCTCAATTATAAAAAGACATTCGCAGAGGACCACAAGCTCGAGCTCCTCGCCGGCTATACCGTCCAAAAGGTCGACTTCACACAGACCGGCGCAAACGCCAATACCTTCTCCAGCAACCTGGCCCAGACCATCGGATTCGGCGCCAACCAGAGCGCCTATTCCGGCGCAACCGGCAACACACTCCTTTCCTACCTCGCCCGCGCCAACTACTCTTATAAAGACCGCTACCTGCTCACGGCCACTATAAGAAGAGACGGCAGCTCCCGCTTTGGCGCCAACAAGCTCTGGGGCGTATTCCCCTCCGTCGCCGCCGCATGGAACCTCTCCAACGAAGACTTCATGTCCTCCGTCAGAGCCATCGACCACGCCAAGATCAGGGCCAGCTACGGCATCTCCGGCAGCAACTTCATCGGCGACTTCACTTCAAAATCGAGCCTCGTCTCCATCAACCATTCCTTCGGTGCCAACAACGTCGTCGGCTACGTCAACGGCGACCCCGGCAACCCCAACCTCTCCTGGGAAAAATCCAAACAGCTCGACCTCGGCCTCGACCTGGGCCTCTGCAACAGGGTCAGCGCCACCTTCGACTACTTCAGCAATACCAGCGACGGCCTCCTGCTGAACGTCAACGTACCCACCTCCACCGGCTACAGCGGCGACCTCGAGAACATCGGCAGCATGCGCAAATGGGGTCTCGAACTCTCCGCAAACGCCAACATCATTAAGAAGAAAGACTTCGGCTGGGACATCGGGTTCAACGTCACCCACCTCAGACAAAAGGTCCTCAAATTAGGTCCCACAGGCGCACCCCTCTACCAGTTCTTCGCGGTGCTGGAGACCAGGATCGGCGGCCCCCTCGAACAGGAACACGCCCTTCAACAGACCGGCATCCTCTCCCAGGCCGACATCAACAACCCCAAAGTCGCCAAAAAGGCGGTCGGCGACAAGGCCGGTGACTACAAATTCCTCGACGCCAACAACGACGGCTTCATCGACGCTTTCAACGGCAACGACGGCGTACTCGTAGGCGACAACAACCCTCGCTGGCTCTACGGGATCAATACCAGCCTCCGCTATAAGAACTTCCGCCTCACCGCCCTCCTCCAGGGCCAGCAGGGCGCCAAAATGCTCGACTTCGTCTACCAGATCATGAGCCTGCATACCTATAATACCAACATGGACCACTTCTTCTACGATGGCCGCTACATCTCCGAATCCAACCCCGGCAACGGCCACACGCCACGGGCAGGATACAACGACGTCGGCGCCGTCTCCTCCTGGGAAGTGCAGAAGACAGACTACCTTCGCATCCGGAATATCAACCTGTCCTATACCTTCCCCACCGACCTCAGCCGCAAGCTCCTCGTCAACGACCTGCGGGCCTACGTCTCCGTCGAAAACCTCTACACCTTCAAACAATATCGCGGCGGTAACCCGCAGGCGGTCCGCAACGGCTTCGACACCCAGATCTTCGGTGACCACAAGACCCTGGGTCTTAACTCCGTCGCCACCGCACCCCTCCCAAGGATCTTTACTCTGGGTATCAATTTCTCATTCTAGTAAACGAAAAGAACCATGCGAAATATATTCATATCCCTGCTATGCGCAACAGCTCTTCTTCCGGCCTGCAAAAAGGACTTCCTCGACGTCGTCCCAGTCGACCGGATACCAAAAGAAGAATTCTTTAAGAACGAGTCGGACATGACCGCCGCCATCTACGGCGTCTACGCCGCCCACGAAAACCTCTACACCGGCTCCGAACTCGCGCTGTACAACCTCGAAGAGACCCGCTCCGACAACACCAACCAGGACTTCGGACGCCAGGCAGAACACAAGGCCGTCGATAACTTCACCGTCCAGTCCGGCAATACCTCCATCACAGGCATGTGGGCCCTCGCCTACAACGTGATCAACCTCTGCAACGCCGTCGTCGACCGCGCCACCGGAGCCACCATGGACGCGACAAAAAAAGCCGGCATCGTCGGCGAAGCACAGTTCATCCGCGCCCAGGTCTACTTCCTGCTCCTCCAGGACTATGGTCCCGTCCCGCTAAGGATCCACGAGACCAAATCCCTCAGCGGTGACAACAACCTGACCCGCGCCACAACCGACTCCGTTTACGGCCAGATCATCGCCGACCTCCAGTCCGCCGCAACCAACCTCCCCCCCAGCTACACCGGCGCCAACATCGGCCGCGCCACGTCATACGCCGCCAACGCCCTGCTCGGAAAAGTGCTGCTGCAAAAAGGCGACGCCGCCGGCGCCCAGTCAGCCCTGAGAAAAGTCGTCTTCGCCGGAACACCCTATTCACTCCTCCCCAACTATGCAAGCCTCTGGACACCCGGCGTAAAGAACTCACCCGAATCAATATTCGAGATCCAGTTCCTGCCGCCCCTCAACGGCTGCCCCTTCTGGAACTTCTTCGCGCCCCCAAGCCTCAACGTCCCGGGTGGGACCAACGGCAGCACCTCGCCCAACACCCCCACCCGGGACCTCATCAATGCCTACGAACCAGGTGACCGGCGACTCGCAGCCTCCATCGGCTATGATGCCAACAACCAACCCTACATCTTAAAATTCAAAGACCCTGGCGTAGCCGTCGGCAACGACGCCAACACCGACTTCCCGGTCATCCGCTACGCCGACGCCATGCTCCTCCTCGCCGAATCCCTCGGCGAAACACCCGAAGCCTACTCCCTGATCAACACGGTCCGCGCCCGCGCAGGCCTCACCGCGATCAGCCCGGCCACCCCGGGCACATTCATAACAAAGCTGATGCACGAACGCCAGGTCGAACTGGCCTTCGAATGCCACCGCTGGCATGACCTCCTACGCATGGGCCAGGCCGCCGCGATATCGATCATGAACACCAACCTCGCCCACGAATTCCCGGGCAACAACATCAGCATCGACGCCCACAACCTGGTAGCGCCCATACCCAATACCGAACTCCAGACCAATACCCTGGCAAAACAAAACCCCGGTTATAATAACTAATCCATTACACATGATGACCAGAACACTCTTCCTTATTTTTGGCATCTCGTCCCTGGTCCTGTCGGCACAACCCGCCGCAGGCCAGGCGACGATACCAGCTGAGCTTCAACCATACTTAAAAACCATCAGCGCGCCATACCTGGGCCAAACCACACCCGTCATCCGCTACGACCAGACCCAGCCCGGCATCACCCACGTCATCATCACCTGGGACCTCAAAGACTCCGTCCAACAGGACGACCTCGAAGTCAACATCAGCCCGGCCTTCACACCGACCTTCCACTGGGCCCCCCACCTGACACCCTCGGACAGCAATATCATCGCCCGGCACGTCTTCCGCGCACCGGCCCTGATCGTCCAATCCGCGACAACCCAGCTTATCGTCCTTCCCGACCTCGACCTCCTGAAACACGCAACCACTCCATGGTACCTCGACATGAACGCACCCGCCAACATCCTCTCTATCGGCCTCAGCAACTCCCGCATAAAAGAGCACGTCCTCTACTATAAAAAACCCGGCGCCAGCTACGCAAAAGGCAAACACAGCCTGGGCTTCTATCTCCTCACGAGCAACGACCCCACCCGGCTCTCCGACCCCTGGCGGGCGCCGCTCAGCTTTTACTGGCAGCACCAGGGCGCCCCACTCTACGCCAAAGGCCAGCCGCTGCCCGCAGCCAACATCCCCGGTTACGTCGCACAAACTTACCGCTGGGCATTTGACACCTGGAAAAAAAGCGTCTGGCAGGAATTCACGCTCAACGGCAAAAAAGTCGGCGCCCCCGTCTTCATCGTCAACGTCACACAAAGCCCCAACTATAAAGGCGATATCAACGAACGCGAAACACGCTCCATCTGGAACCAGGCCTGGTTCAGCTCCCTACGCTCCGCCGAAGGCCTCTATCGCTACGCAACCCAACAACACGACACCACCCTCCTCCGCTATGCCAACGAGACAAAAGAGCTGGCTTTGCAATTCCCCCAAAACAACGGCTTCTTCCCCGCCGTCATCGCCACTCCCATGGAGACGATCACAAAAGACAGCAAGCACCTGCGAAGATCCACCGGATGGGACCACTACTATTTCGCCAACTCCGACCGCAACCCCTTCACCAACGATCTCAAAAGATCGCCCTATCACGTCCTCGACATGAGCTACACCGCCCTGCTCATGCTCCGCTGGTACGACGAGCTCGAAAAAGACCCGCGCCTGCTGACATACGCGAAAAATTACGCAGGCGCACTTTTAAAAATTCAGCGCCCCGACGGCTTCTTCCCGGCCTGGCTTACACTCGACAGCCTCCGGCCCATGGGCCGCCTCGACCAGTCGCCCGAGACGTCCATGTCGGTTACCTTCCTCCTGACCCTGTCCCGTCTCACCGGAGACCAACGATACGCAACAGCCGCCTACAACGCCATGCAAGCCGTCATCGACAACAACATCATGCAGGGCCAATGGGAAGACTTCGAGACCTACTGGTCCTGCAGCCGCTACGGCTCCGACACCCTCGTCGGCCGCAAGGTCCCCCGCAACGACATGTACAAACAGAACACCCTCTCGATGTACTATACCGCGGAAGCCCTGTACACCTGCTACCAGTCCACCGGCAAACAGAACTACCTCCGCCTCGGCCGCCGCGCCCTCGACGAAATGCTCATGTACCAGGCCACCTGGCAGCCCCCCTATATGTACGTCAACGTGCTCGGCGGATTCGGGGTGATGAACGCCGATGGCGAATGGAACGACTCGCGCCAAAGCCTGTTCGCCGAGCTGATCCTCCAATACGGCAAAACACTACATGAACCCGAATACACCCAACGAGGCCTCGCCGCCCTGAAAGCCTCCTTCACCATGATGTACTCCCCGCTGAACCCCAAAACACAACTGCAATACCAGCGGAAATGGGATTTCTTCGGAAAAGACGACTACGGCTTCATGATGGAGAACTATGGACACGAAGGCACAACCAGCCCAGCCGGCATCGGCATCGGAGAATTCACGATCTTCGACTGGGGCAACGGCGCAGCGGCAGAAGCCTATCTGCGCATAAAAACCCATTTTGGAAAACAATGGCTCGCTGAAAACCTAAAATAACTACAACATGAAAAAAAGCTGGTTTCCTTCCGTCACGCTGCTAAGCCTTATCACCCTACTCGGCCTCACCGCAGCCAACGCCCAGACAAAATTCAACGGCATCGATGCCGACATGAGCAACATCTATCGCCTGTCCGACGCAAAGACCCGGTCCATCAGCCCTGAGAACTTCAACGGCGCGAAAGGCGCCGGCGGCATGGCCGAAAAAGGAACAGGCGAGCACGCCGCCCGCGACCTGGGCAAAGGCTGGAAGATCAGCCCCAGCGTGGTGATTAAAGCAAAGTCCACCTTCACCATCGCCGAGATCGACGGCCCCGGCTCCATCCAGCACATCTGGATGACACCCACCGGCGTCTGGCGAAATTCCATTATCCGCTTTTACTGGGACGACGAATCCACCCCCTCCGTCGAGGCGCCTGTAGGCGACTTCTTCTGCATGGGCTGGAATCAATACGCACCCCTCCAATCGCTCGCCGTCTGCGTCAACCCCGGCAGCGCCTTCAATTGCTACTGGCCCATGCCCTTCCGCCACAAATGCCGCATCACCATGGAGAACATCGACGACAACGACATGACACTCTACTACCAGGTCGACTATATCCTGACCGAAGTGCCGGCCGACGCCGCCTATTTTCACGCCCAGTACAGACGCACCAACCCGCTGCCCTATAAGACGGACTACACCATCCTCGACAGCGTCCGGGGCAGAGGCCAGTACGTCGGCACCTATATCGCCATCGGCGTACACAACAACGGCTGGTGGGGCGAAGGCGAGATCAAATTCTATATGGACGGCGACACCCAGTACCCCACCATCTGCGGGACAGGCACCGAAGACTACTTCTGCGGATCATATGACTTCGATACAAAAAAGAAGAACGCCGCAGGCGTAGAACAGATCGCCTACACGGAATTCTGCACACCCTACACCGGCCTCCCGCAGGTCATCCGCGGCGACGGCCACTATGGCGTCTCACAGCGCTTCGGCCTCTATCGCTGGCATATCAAAGACCCGATCCGCTTCGAAAAGAACCTCAAGGTCACCATCCAGGACCTCGGCTGGCGCAGCGGCGGCAGGTATCTCCCCCTCCAGGACGATATCTCCTCCACCGCCTTCTGGTACCAGGCCGAGCCACACGCCAAATTCCCCGCACTCCCCAACAAGGACGCCCTCGAGGTCAACTAAAACAAGTCACACAGTCGGTTAAAATGAAGAAAAAGGTTTTGCTAAAAGACGTGGCCGAATATGTTGGTGTATCCACCGCCCTCGTATCCTATGTGCTGAACAACAAGGAAAAACAGGCAAGGGTCGGTGACGAGATCGCCAAAAAGATCCGCAAGGCCGCGGCCGATCTCAACTACCAGCCGAACCTGATCGCCAAAAGCCTGCAGAGCGGCAAGACCAACACCATCGGCCTGATCGTCGCCGATATCTCGAACCCTTTCTTCTCCAGCATCGCCCGCATCATCGAAGACGAAGCGATGCGACAGGGCTACGTCGTCATCTTCGGCAGCAGCGACGAGAACCCGGAAAGATCCATGCGACTGATAGACGTATTCAACAACCGCGGCGTAGACGCCTTTATCATCGCCCCCTCCGAGAACGCCGAACGACAGATCAGGAGCCTGCAGAAACAACAGGTCCCCGTAGTCCTCATCGACCGGTATTTTAAAAATATCCGGTCCGACTACGTCATCATCAACAACCACGACTCCGCCTATAACGCCGTCGAACACCTGATCCGCAATGGCTGCCGGCGAATCGCCATGATGGCCTACGAGACACATCTCGAACACATGCAGCAACGCATCGGCGGCTACCGCCAGGCGCTAAAGGACAACGGCATCGAATTCCGGGAGAACTGGCTTCCGCGCGTATCCTACAAGGACGTCGCCCACCAGGTCGAAGACTATATAAAGGCCCTCACCCGGCCACGGCTCAAGGTGGACGGATTCTTCTTCGCCACCAACACTCTCGCAGTGGAATCGCTCAAGCCGCTCACCCGGATGGGCATCCGTATCCCCGAGGACCTGGCCATCGTATCCTTTGACGAAAGCGACGCGTTCGACCTGTTCTATCCGCCCGTCACCTATGTCAGCCAGTCCCTCGACGCCATCGGAAAAGGAGCCGTCGACCTCGCCCTGGCCCGTATCCTGGACAAGAAAAAGAAACCGGAACAGCTGGTCATCGCCTCAAAACTCGTCATCCGTGAAAGCTCCATTCGAAAACGATCAAAATAAACGCCACTCATGAAAAGATCATTCATCCCATTACTCATCATCATCATGACAATAAATTCCTGTCAGGGCCCCGCCGACAACAAGACCGGCACCACAAACAAGGCCAACACCCCCGCAAAAGGAACCTTCGCCTACGACCACCAGTTCCTCTCCCGATACGACAGCATCGTCGTACTACAACAAGGCAACGCAAAGATCATCGTCTCCCCGAAATACCAGGCGAAAGTCTTCACCTCCACCGCATCCGGCGACTCCGGCCGCAGCTTCGGCTGGGTGAATTACAAAGCCTTCGACGCCACCCCCAACGAACACATGAACGCCTACGGCGGCGAGAACCGCCTCTGGCTCGGCCCCGAAGGCGGCAAATTCTCCCTCTTCTTCCCTCCGGGCAGCAAGATGGAATTCGCCAGCTGGAAGACCCCGCCGGCATACGACAGCGAACCCTGGGACGTCCTCAGCAAAAGCACAGACTCCATCGTCCTTAAAAAAGACATGAGCCTCCTCAACTATGCCGGCACCCGGCTGAAAACACAGATCCGCCGTTCCATCACCATCCTCGACAACAACGGCATCACGAAGATACTCGGGCTCACCCCCGACCCCGGCCTGGCCGTTGTCGGATACACAACACACAACACGATCACCAACACCGGCAATACCGCCTGGTCCGAGAATACCGGCGCACCCTGCATCTGGCTCCTCGATATGTTCAACCCCACGCCCGAGACCGTCATCGTCGTCCCATTCGATTCCTTACCCGGAGACCATTTCCAAAAGACCGTGACCAGCGACTACTTCGGAGCCATACCAGCCGACAGACTTAAACACACCGATAGCGCGCTCTTCCTGAAAGCCGACGGCAATAGCAGGGGGAAACTAGGCATCCGCTCCACAAGATCCAGACCCGCGGCCGGCAGCTACGACTACAAGAACCATATCCTGACCATCACCGTCTTCGACACCGACCACAACGCCAAATACCTCAACCAGGAATGGAACACGTCGAAGCCTCCCTTCATCGGCGACGCAGTCAACGCCTACAACGACGGCCCCCTCGCCGACGGCACACAGATGGGACCCTTCTTCGAACTCGAAAGCGTATCCCCCGCGGCATTCCTGGAACCAAACACCTCCCTCACCCACACCCATAGCGTATTTCATTTCAGCGGCGACCCGCAGGCACTCGACGCGATAGCCAAAAAGATACTGGGCGCCTCCCTCGCGACCATCTCCGAGACCTTTACAAAATAGAAGAACATGAAAAATAATTATCCAAAAATCGGTATCAGACCCGTCATCGACGGCCGCCTCGGCGGCGTCAGAGAATCCCTCGAGAACACAACCATGCAGATGGCCCGCAACGTCGCGGCACTCTATGCAAAAAACCTGCGCTACCCCGACGGCACACCGGTCCAGTGCGTCATCGCCGACACCTGCATCGGCGGGGTCGCAGAGGCCGCCGCATGCGCCGCCAAATTCAGCACACAGGACGTAGGCGTATCCCTCTCCGTTACCCCTTGCTGGTGCTACGGCTCGGAAACGATGGATACCAATCCCCTCCTCCCCAAAGCCATCTGGGGCTTCAACGGCACGGAAAGACCGGGCGCCGTCTACCTCGCCGCAACCCTCGCCGCCCACAACCAGCTCGGCCTCCCCGCCTTCGGCATCTACGGCCACGACGTTCAGGACCTCGGCGACGAAACGATCCCGCAGGACGTCCAAGACAAGCTACTCGCCTTCGCCCGAGCCGGCCTCGCAGCAGCTATCATGCGCGGCAGGTCCTACCTCGCCATCGGCTCCGTATCCATGGGCATCGCCGGCTCCATCGTCGGCCCCGACTTCTTCCAGGAATACCTCGGCATGCGCAACGAATACATCGACTCCACCGAGCTGATCAGAAGAATAGAAAAGAACATCTACGACGAAAAGGAGTTCCAAAAGGCAATCGCCTGGACCCGCCAGCACTGCACCGAAGGCGAAGACCACAACCCGAAAGAAAAACAGCTGAGCCGCGAACAAAAGGACAAGGACTGGGAATACGTGGTGAAAATGACCATGATCATCCGCGACCTCATGACAGGCAACCCCGCCCTCGCAAAAAAAGGCTTCGGCGAAGAAGCCCTCGGCCACAACGCTCTCGTCAGCGGCTTCCAGGGCCAGCGCCAGTGGACCGACTTCCTCCCCAACGGAGACTTCCCCGAGGCCATTCTCAACTCTTCCTTCGACTGGAACGGCATCCGCGCCCCCTTCCTGGTCGCCACGGAGAACGACTCGCTCAACGGCGTCTCCATGTTGTTCGGCTATCTGCTGACAAACACCGCGCAGATCTTCGCCGACGTCCGCACCTTCTGGAGCCCGTCAGCCGTCCAACGCGTCACCGGCTGGCAGCCCGACGGACCCGCAGCCGACGGCTTCATCCACCTCATCAACTCCGGCTCCGCCACCCTCGACGGGTCCGGCCGCCAACGCCATAACAACACACCCGCCCTAAAACCATTCTGGGACATCAGCCCCGAAGAAGCCGCCGACTGCCTCGAAGCCACCACCTGGTACCCCGCCAACACCGGCTACTTCCGCGGCGGAGGCTACTCCAGCAAATTCGTCACCGAAGGCGGCATGCCCGTCACCATGTGCCGCCTCAACCTCGTCAAAGGCGTCGGCCCCGTCCTCCAGATCGCCGAAGGCACAACCATAAGCCTCCCGCCCAACGTCCACAAAACCCTCGACGAACGCACAGACAGAACCTGGCCCACCACCTGGTTCGTCCCCCGCCTCTCAGGCGAAGGCGCCTTCACCAGCGTATACGACGTGATGGCCGCCTGGGGCGCCAACCACGGAGCGATCAGCTATGGCCATATCGGCTCAGACCTCATCACCCTCGCCTCCATCCTGCGCATCCCCGTCTGCATGCACAACGTCCCTAAGAACAAACTCTTCCGGCCCTCCGCCTGGCAGGCCTTCGGCTCCGAACCGGAATCATCCGACTACCGCGCCTGCACCACCTACGGACCGCTCTACAAATAACACAAACATGAAAAAGATCATGACTCCACCGTCCCGCCCAACAGGCGGTCCCGGCTCGCTGCCCCCTTCCACAGGCGGTCCCGGCTCCCTGTTCCGTTCACCCGACGGCGGGAGCTTTCTTCTCCCCTTTGCGATGGTAACATCCCTCTTCCTCCTCTGGGGCTTCGCCCACGGACTCCTCGACGTCCTCGACAAACATTTCCAGAACACCCTCCACGTCTCCAAGGCGGAGTCCGGCATGGTGCAGTTCTCCCTCTACATCGGCTACCTCGTCATGGCCGGCCCCGCCGGCTCCTTCATGAAACGGTACGGCTACCAGAAAGGCATCATCCTCGGCCTCCTCCTCTTCGCCGCCGGCGCCTTCCTCTTCTACCCGGCAGCACGACTGGGCGCCTACATCCCCTTTCTGATCGCCCTGTTCATCCTCGCCTGCGGCCTCTCGACGATCGAGACCGCCGCCAACCCCTACACCACCACCCTCGGCCCGCCCGACGGCGCCGCCCGAAGGATCAATATCGCCCAGTCCTTCAATGGCATGGGCTGGATCCTCGGCCCCCTCATCGGCGGCATGCTGATCTTCGGCGCCAACGAACTCGTCACACCCTATCTCTGGATCGGCGTCCTCGTCCTCCTCGTATGCGGCAGCTTCACCATCGTCCGCCTGCCCGTGATCCCCGAAGACAACCGGGAAGGCATAGCCGAGAACGCCTCCATCGCCGAACTCCTCAAACACCGCGGCTTCGTCCTCGCCGTCATCGCCCAGTTCCTCTACGTCGCGGCACAGACAGGCGTCAACTCCTTTTTTATCAACTACGTCACCGAGACCACCGCCGGCGTCCAGGCCACCGTCGCCCACGCCATGCAGCACCTCGGACGCTTCGGCGATATATTCATGCCCCACAATCCCGAACAGGCCGCCTCCCTCATCCTCGCCCTCGGCGGCATGGGCTCCTTCTGGATCGGACGCCTCTCGGCGGCATATATCATGAAATTCGTTTCCCCACCCCGCCTGCTGACCCTATACGCCACCGTGAACACGGTCCTGATGGTGCTCGTCATCCTCCGGCTCGGATGGCCCAGCGTCATCGCGCTGTTCTCCACCTACTTCTTCATGTCGCTGATGTTCCCGACGATCTTCGCCCTCGGCCTCCGCAATCTCGGTCCGCTCACAAAACGCGCGGCATCCATCCTCGTGATGGCCGTGGCAGGCGGAGCCTTCTGCCCTCCCCTCATGGGCGTCATCGCCGATCATTCCGGCATGTCGGTAGCCTTCATCGTTCCCCTTGGCTGCTTCGCATTCATCGCCTGGTTCGCAGCTACCGAAAGCAGAAAACCGATCCCCATGAACTCCATGGCCATCAACCCACACTAACACTCAACACACCCGTATGTCAAACGATACCTATTGCATCGGCGTCGACTTCGGCACCGACTCCGTCCGCACGATCATCGCCGATACGGCCACAGGCCGGGAGATAGCCGCAGCCACCTTCGAATACCCCCGCTGGAAGACCGGCGCCTTCTGCAACCCCCGCGAACACCGCTTCCGCCAGCATCCATTGGACCATATCGAAGGCCTCGAAGCAACGATAAAAGAATGCCTCGAAAAAGCAGGACCCGGCGTCAAAGCCGCCATAAGAGCCATCGGCATTGCCACCACCGGCTCTACCCCCGTCGCAGTAGACCACAGCGGCACCCCCCTTTCCCTCACGCCCGAATTCGCCGAAGACCCCGATGCCATGTTCATCCTCTGGAAAGACCACAGCGCCGCCCGCCAGATGGAGGCCATCAACGACCACGCAAAAAAATTCCCCGTCGACTATCTAAAATACTCCGGCGGCATCTACTCCTCCGAATGGTTCTGGAGCAAACTGCTATATGTCATCCGTACCAACGAAATGGTAAGACGCTCCTGCTATTCCTGGGTCGAACACTGCGACTGGATCCCCTTCCTCCTCACCGGCGGCACCAACGCGGAAGAGATCAGGCGCTCCGTCTGCGCCGCCGGCCACAAAGCCCTCTGGTCACCCGAATGGGGCGGCCTGCCGCCAGCCGGATTCTTCTACTCCCTCGACCCCTTCCTGACAGTTTATTCCACCCTGTACGACCGTACCTGGCCCGCCGACGCCCCCGCCGGCACCCTCTGCCCAGAATGGGCCCAAAGACTGGGTCTGAGCACCAGGACCATCGTAGCCATCGGCGCCCTCGACGCCCATATCGGCGCAGTCGGAGGACAGATCGAACCCTACTACCTCAGCAAGGTCATCGGCACCTCTACCTGCGACATGCTCGTCGCACCCCCGGCCGAGCTCCGGGGAAAATTCGTACCCGGCATCTGCGGCATCGTAGAAGATTCCATTATCCCCGGCATGGTCGGAATGGAAGCCGGACAGTCCGCCTTCGGCGACATCTTCGCCTGGTTCAAAAACCTGCTCTCCTGGCACAGACAGCAACCCGCAGACGACCTCCTGGCCGAACTCGCCGCTCAGGCCGCGGCAACCCCGGTAAAAGAAGATGCCGAACTCAGCATCGACTGGTTCAACGGCAGACGTACACCCGACGCCGACCCCTCCCTAAAAGGCGCCATCACCGGGCTGACCCTCGCCAGCGACGCCCCCTCCATCTTCCGTTCACTCGTCGAATCCGCCTGCTTCGGATCGAAAGCGATCATCCAACGGTTCACCGACAACGACATCCCCGTAAAAGGCCTCATCGGCGTAGGCGGCATATCCCGCAAATCCCCCTTCGTCATGCAAACCATGGCCGATATTACGGAAATGGATATCCGTGTCAGCGCTTCGGACCAGACCGTCGCCCTCGGCGCCGCCATGTTCGCAGCCACCGCCGCGAAGATCTTTCCGACCGTCGAAACAGCCATGGCGACAATGGGCCAGGGATTCGACCGCACCTATTCACCCAACCCCGCCGGCAGCCGCCGCCTGCAACGCCAATACGCCCGCTACAAGGCCCTGGCAGCAACCCAAACCCGAAAAGATGTTATATTTGGCCCGTGAACAAAAGGGTATCCCTCAAAGATGTGGCACAGCACGTAGGCGTCTCCATCGCCCTCGTCTCCTATGTCCTCAACGGCCAGGAAAAAGAAAAAGGCGTATCCCCCGAGATGACGGTGAAGATCCGCAAGGCCATCGCCAAACTCAACTACCAGCCCAACCTGGTCGCCAAAGGCCTCAAGAGCGGTAAAAGCCATACCATCGGCCTCATCGTCGCCGACATCTCCAACCCCTTCTTCTCCGCCATAGCCCGCGTCATCGAGGACGAAGCCACAAAACACGGCTACGTCCTCATCATCGGCAGCTGCGACGAGAACGCAGCCAAATCCCGCCACATCGAAGACGTCTTCCTCAACCGGCAGGTCGACGCCCTCATCATGACCCCCGCCATCGGCTCACAGCGACAAATAAAAGACATCCTCAAAAGGAAAACACCCGTCGTCCTCATCGACCGGTACTTCGATAACCTGAAAGTCGATTCCGTCCGCGTCGAGAACTACCAGGCCGCCCTCGCCGGAGTCCTCCACCTCATCAACAACGGCCGCCGCCGCATCGCAATGGTCACCTACCGCACGGAGCTCCTCCACTTCCGCGACCGCCGGGAAGGCTACAAGGCCGCCCTCGCACAGAACGATATCCCCTTCAACCCCGGATGGATCGTCGAGGGCTCCTACGAAAAACTCGACCACGACATCGCCACCGGCCTCGGCCAGCTCCTCCGTACCGCCGGCATCGACGCCATATTCTTCGCCAACAACACCCTGGCCGTCGCCGGCCTCAAGGTCCTCAACGCCCTCGGCATAAAAGTCCCCGACCAGGTCGCCGTCGTTTCCTTCGACGAAAGCGAAGCCTTCGACCTGTTCTATTCACCTGTCACCTATATCCGCCAGCCTATCGAAGCCATCGGCAAAGAAGCCGTCCGCATGGCCATCGATCGCATACAGGGCTCCACCGCCGACAGCCGGATGATGACCATCCCCGCTACCTTCATCGTCCGCGAAAGCAGCGGATCAAAATAACACCATGGACCTCGATACCATCATCGACAATATATACCCGCTGCCCCAGCGGTCAAAAACCCTGTTAAAACAAAACATCTTCGAGATCAATTATCCGAAGGCAACCATCTTATTTAAAATGAACAGGATCTCGAAAAAGGTCTATTTCATCAGGAAAGGAATAGTGCGGGCCTACGCCAGCCAGAATGACGAAGAGATAACTTTCTGGTTCGGAAAAGAAGGAGACGCCGTCATCTCCATGAAGAACTACGTCGGGGATCAAAAAGGCTACGAGACCATCGAATTGCTCGAACCATGCGATCTCTACGAAATAGGGACCGAAGAGCTCAGAGCCCTGTACAACACGGACATACAGATCGCCAACTGGGGAAGAAAATTTGCGGAGCAGGAGCTCGTGAAGATCGAAGAACGATTTATCTCGCGACAATGCCAGCCCGCAGTGCAACGCTACAAAGAACTAATGGACAAAGACCCCGATCTCCTGCAAAGAGTCCAGCTCACCCATATAGCTTCTTACCTGGGAATAACACCTGTATCCCTCAGCAGGATAAGGGCCGAGCTCAAATAAGCACCCATTTCTTATCATATGATAAGTTGTTGCGCCCGCCGGCGAACGAACTTGCAGGCATAAAATAGCAAGACATGAACTGGATTATTCTGATCATCGCAGGCCTGTTCGAGGTAGCTTTCACCTCCAGCCTGGGAAAAGCAAAGACAACGACAGGACTGGAAATGTATATATGGTACGCAGCATTCGTATTTTCGCTGGTAGCGAGCATGCTCCTGTTGATGAAAGCCACCCAAACTCTTCCCATGGGAACAGCCTATGCAGTATGGACCGGCATCGGCGCTGTTGGCACCGCGTTAGTAGGCATACTGGTATTTAATGAAGCGGCGGGCTTCTGGAGAGTATTCTTTATATTCACGCTGATAGCCTCCATCGTTGGCCTGAAATCCATGTCCCACTGATCGACCGGCTTTTGGCGGAATCCACCCCTAAACTGTCGCTTTTACACCGTTTCAGATCCTCAAGTAAAAGCTAGTTTTGTATAACCAAGAAAAAAATACAAAACTGCACCATGAAAAATGTATTCAACCCACGGAACTTTCCCGGATCATTGCTCCTGATCGCATCCATCTTCGTAGCATTCCGGTCGAACGGCCAGCAGCTCAAACCTTCCGCCAGCGGCTACGCCCCCGTCAACGGCATAAAGGTCTACTATGAAGTATTCGGCGAGGGCAGCCCCATCGTCCTGCTGCACGGCGCCTTTATGACACTGGACAACAACTGGGGCCAGCTGATCCCTGAGCTGATGAAGACCAGAAAGGTAATTGCCCTTGAATTTCAGGGACACGGACACACGCCGTACGCAGAAAGGCAACTATCGCATGCCGCCCTCGCTTCTGATGTCGAAAAGCTGATGGATTACCTGAAAATCGATAGCGCCGACATAGTGGGATATAGCATGGGGGGCTCCGTAGCTTACAAATTCGCCATACAAAGCCCCAAAAGACTAAAAAGACTCGTGATCATCTCTTCTACTTATAAAAGCACCGGATGGCTGCCCGAGGTCAACAATGCGTTCAAGTCTTTCAAGCCCGAATTCTTTGCGAACAGCCCTTTGAAAACTGCATACGACGCAGTCGCGCCGGATAAGACGAAATGGACGAGCTTCCTCGATCAGATGTTTACTTTCGCCAAAGAGCCGTTCGACTTCGGCGACTCCAATATCGCAAAGATCTCCGCACCCGTCATGATCATATCCGGCGACAACGACGGACTCGACAAGATCGAGCTCGCAAAGACCTACCGGCTGTTGGGTGGCGGGATCACCGCCGACATGGCGCCAATGCCAAAATCACAGCTCGCCATCGTCCCCAACCAGGGACACGTCAGCCTCATGATGCAGACCGCAACCATATTGAATTACCTGAACAGCTTTCTAAAATAACACCGACTCCCGTACCTTTGCCCCATCTATGGCAAACAACCGACAATACGCAGATTGGGTCAAGACCCGCCCCGGCTTCCTGGTAGAACAGATCATAAAAGAGGTGATCACCCAAAAAGCCGTCGACGTGTCATTTGAAGACGAGGACGACCCGTGGGCAATGGTGAAAATATACCGGGACAACGAAGACCACGAAATGGCGAT
>JAFDYE010000031.1 GCA_018267585.1 Bacteroidota bacterium | reverse complement strand
CTCGTCTTTGGACTCAGCGAATACGTGCTCATTGTACCCGCAGAGACCGGGGTCAGCGCGCTAAAGTTCGGCAGGCTGGTCCAGCTGCCCTGGTAGTATTTCCAGTTGATGCCGGTCAACGAAGGCACCCCTACCCACTGGTTGCTGAAGGGAGATGCATTACCCGCACCATCCCGGGCCCTCACAGCAAACGAATAGGTCCGGCCATCGACGAGATTGCACGCCTGGTAGGCCGTTACGTTGCCGGCCACGCTGGCGGTCAGATTTCCGTTGACATAGATATCATAAGCCGTGACACCCACATCGTCCGTAGAAGCACTCCAGACCAGTGAGATCGTACTTTGCGAAAGACCGGTGGAATGCAGATCGCCCGGCGCCGTCGGCGGAATGACATCCGCCTGGGTCCTCGAACTCGACGGACCCGCTGCCGGCGACCCCGCCGTGCCGTTGACAGCACGGACCTTATAGTAATAGGTCGTATTCTGGGTCAGATTATTCTCCATAAAACTGTCCACATTGGCCGGGGAGAAACCCACCAATTTGTACGGACCAGCTTGAGCCAATGCCCGGTAGATCTCGAACTGCGTCTCGGCAGCACCGCCGCCCTCGCCCCAGCTGACCTTGATCTGGGTCTTGCCACGCGCCGTCGCGAGCAAATTTACCGGAGCCCCCGGCGGATTGGGGCCATTCGCATTGATCACGGTAAATGGATTTGACGTGGCCACATTACAACCGAACTGCTCCATCACCGATACCGTATACCGGCCCGGTCTCGCGCCCGTTAGCACATTAGTAGTGCTTGACATGGTGGCCGGAGAATCCACCCGCTTCCAGACATAGCTCACATAGCTGGCCGGGACCATCAGCGAAGCCGCCATAGTGCCGTCAGGCGCAGGCTCCACGATCGTCTCCAGCCCTACCGTCGTGATCGTCGGCGCAACAGTAGGCTGCTTGGTGCTGATCACCATTGGTATCGGCGACCATGCCGACCAGGTCGACCCTCGCTTCACCTGACAATCGTATTTACCCAACGCTGTCACTTTGATCGAATCCGTCGTCGCGCCCGGAATGACAACCCCGTCCTTTCGCCACTGATAGCCGTCCAGACCGGCGACTACGCCCAAAGTGGCATTGATCGTGGCTCCCGAACAGTACTGGCTCTGCCCCTTCAGCACCCAGGGATTGGCCGTATTCGCCCTGAGCATGAAGGGGAAATAGTCCGGTTGCTTCCAGGCATCATCCCAGGTATCGTGCCCGTCACCGGAAAACACCGTATATTTCAGGTTACCACCCGCATTGTTAAAAGCATTCACCAGCTGCTGCGTAGTGGAGGGGTCCGGAGACTTGTCAAGTCCTCCCTGGAATAGCCAGATCGGCGTCCATTTCAGCTTTTGAACATACGGAATGTCATAAAGGCTAGCCGAGCTCATCGGGATCACCCCGGCAGCAAGGGTCGGATGACTATAGGCGAAAAGCCAGGCCCCATCGCCGCCCCCGGACAATCCGGACACCAGGATCCGGTTGGGATCCACCTTACACTGCGGTATGATATACTGTGTCAGCAGCTGGGCGAGAGCGTCTATCTGTCCCTGGGACCATCCGCCCGAGGCGATAGAACTCTGCGGATAGAGCAGGAATCCATCGTATTTGCCGCTGTTGACCGCGGCCTGATGAAGATTGCCGCCGTGATAAAGCTGAAACTCATTGTCGTAGATCGAGCCTTTCTCGCCCACCCCGTGGAAAAAAAGGTATAGAGGCCAGGTCTTGCCGTCAGCCCCCGGGGTCCAATTATCCGGCCATTTCAGCCTGAATGGAACGCCATTGAAATAATAACACTTGAAGTCAGACGTCGGATAGCTCATCCGTACCGTCCTAACCCATTTGGCAAGCGTGCCGGTGGGAGGAGTCGCCGGCGGATTAAAAGAGTTATAGGTGATCACCGAATCACTGGGATTCAACACGCCAGTCTGTGCCTCCGCGATTCCGGCATATGCAACCAGTGTCAGGCCGAGAAGAATTCGCGTAAAAACTGTATTCATATTAGCTATGGTTAAAGGTATATACTGAAGAACGGCCCGCTATTCAGGCTATAGGCGCTGGTCGGCAAAACAATGGACTTGAAAATGGGATATATGAGAAGATAGCGGCGAGTCAGGGGATTTTCAACCCCACCCTTATTTATAAGCAAAAAAAGGACCGGTCTTTCGACCGGTCCCGCTTTAATCCAACTTTTAATTTTTTCCTATCAGTTTGTCTTTACCATCTGGAACGACCTCGTCCTTCCGTCGGGTAAACCATAGATTTGAATGAAGTAGATACCCTTAGTCAGCCT
>JAFDYE010000319.1 GCA_018267585.1 Bacteroidota bacterium | reverse complement strand
GGGCCGATGGTCATCCTCGTCATTTCCCTGGTAGGGATATTCTGGGGAGAGGACGCGGTCAGGGGCAGGGTATACGAGCAGATAAAGGGGCTCGTGGGGAGTTCCGCTGCGTCGCAGATACAGGAGATCATCAAGTATACGCTGCGATCGAGGCATTCGGTGGCGGGGGCGATATTCGGGGGGATCGTGCTGGTGATCGGCGCTACGGGGGTATTTACGGAGATACAGAGTTCCATCAATTATATGTGGTCGGTGCAGGCCAAGCCGAAGAAAGGGTGGCTGAAGCTGATCATGAACCGGCTGATGTCCTTCTCGCTGATCGTCGGGTTTGGGTTTATTTCGATGGTGTCGTTGCTGGTCAATTCGCTGATGGACCTGCTTAGCGAGTGGCTGCAGCGGTATTTCTCACAGTTGACCGTCGTCTTCTTTTATTGGGTGAACCTGGGATTGGTGCTGGCGGTATTTGTGCTTCTTTTTATGATCATTTTCCGGGTCCTGCCCGACGCCACGATACGGTGGAAGGATGCCTTTATCGGTGCGGTCTTTACGGCACTGCTGTTCATGCTGGGGAAGGCGGGCATCGGGCTGTATCTGGGGCATTCGAACATTGGCCTTATGTATGGGGCGGCGGCGTCGATCATCGTGATCCTCACCTGGGTATATTATTCCAGCATCATTCTTTATTTCGGGGCGGAGTTCACGAAAGCGTATGCGCTTGAGCATGGGTATGGGATACGGCCGTCGTCGCAGGCTGTGTTCATACTCAAGAAAGAGTCCCGGGAGCTGATCTAGCTGGCTTTGCGTCCTTTGAGGCTGGCTTTCAGCTGGGACAGCAGGTCTTCGCTCTGCCGGTGCACCACTTTGAGTTTGGGTTCGGCGATCTTCTTTCCTTTTGCTTTTGCTTTTATGATCTTTAGCAGCTCGTCGGTATAGGTGTCCTTGTAGTTGGCGATGTCGAAGGGACCGGAGAGCTGGTTGATGAGTTCGATCGCCATTTTCATTTCTGCCGGTTTGGGCGAGCCGCCGGGGACGTTGATCTCGTCGGTGGTGCGGATCTCCTGTGCCCAGCGTATGCGGCAGAGGACGAGGATGTTTTCCATCGGCTTGATGAGGCAGAGGCCTTCTTTGTTCCGAAGGACGAAGCTGCCGAAGCCGACCTTGCCGGTTTTGTGGAGGGCGTCGCGGAGGAGGGCATAGGCTTTTGCTCCTGATTTGTCGGGTTCGAGGTAGTAGGGGGTTTCGTAGTAGATGCTATCGATCGCGCTTTCTTCTACGAATTCGTTGATCCCGATGATCTTTGATTTTTCGGGGCTGGCTTTGGCGAAGTCGTCGTCGGTGAGGACGACGTACTGGTCGTTGAGTTTGTAGCCTTTGACGATGTTCTCCCAGGCGACCTCTTTGCCGGTGTTCTCGTTGACCCTTTTAAACCGGATGTTGGCGTGGTCTTTTTTGTCGAGCATGTCGAGGTCTAGCTCGCTTGCCTGTACGGCGCTGTACATTTTGATGGGGATGTTTACCAGGCCAAAGCCGATAGCCCCGGTCCATATCGATCTCATGGTTCACTTTTTTGTAAAGTTATTAAAAACCCCGCCTGTGCGGGGTTTTTATAGCAAATGGTTGCCCTTCGGGCGGCGCGTCGAGACGCGCCCGGGAGTCAATTCCAGAGGCCTCGCACCTGAGCGACGGGTATGTTCATTAGTTCGCGGTATTTTGCGACGGTTCGTCGGGCGATGTTGTAGCCTTTTTCTGCGAGGATGGCGACGAGTTGCCGGTCGGTGTATGGTGTTTTCTTGTTTTCTGCCTGTATGACCTCTCCGATGATGTTCTGTATGACCTTGTTGCTGATGTTGGTGCCTTCCTGGTTGACGATGCCTTCGGTGAAGAGGTCTTTGAGGAGGATGGTCCCGAAGGGGGTTTCTGCGTATTTATTGCAGGTAAGCCGGGAGACGGTGGAGATGTCGACCTTGACCTTGTCGGCGATGTCCTTTAGTTTCATCGGCTTGAGCATGAGTATGTCGCCATATTTGAAATAGTCGAACTGCATATCGACGATGGCCTGCATGATCTTGAGCATGTTTGATTCGCGTTGCTGGATGGCGTTGATGAACCACTGGGCGGAGGAGAGTTTGCTGCGGAGGTATTGTTTGGTCGAACGGTCGG
>JAFDYE010000318.1 GCA_018267585.1 Bacteroidota bacterium | reverse complement strand
GGCTTCTCTGGCCCCGCAGCCATGGCCGGCTACCCGCACGTCACGGTGCCGATGGGCCAGGTGATGGGGCTGCCCGTAGGCTTCTCCTTTGTAGGCGGCGCCTACAAAGAGCCTGAGCTGCTGCGGATGGCCTATGCCTTCGAGCAGGCATCGAACAAGCGGACCGCACCGGCCTTTCTCACCGGGACGATCCCGGGTTGACCAGCTGATCGATATTTCGTTTGTAAGCCTCTCCGATCGGGATATCGATTGGCCCCAGACAGATAAAATCCCGTTTGATGGCCGTGATCCTGCGCGCCGCCACGAGATAGGATTTATGCGTGCGCACAAAAGCCGCCGCAGGCAGCTTCTCTTCGATCGCCTTCATGCTCATCCGCGTGAGCACCGGCTTCGGGGACGAGACCAGGTGTATCCTGATATAGTCTTTCAATCCCTCTACAAAAGCGATATCGGAGACGACGATCTTCACCAGCGTATATTCTACATGCACAAAGAATTCCTCCACTCCGCCGCTATCCGGGGTGCCCTTCAGCTTGAACAGGTCATACGCCCGGTTGCAGGCCTTCAGGAACCGCTCAAAAGCAAAAGGCTTCAGCAGATAGTCCACCACGTTGAGATTAAACCCCTCCAGGGCGTACTGCTCGTAGGCGGTAACAAGGATCACCAACGGCGGATCCTGAAGCGACTGGAGGAACTGCAGCCCCGTAAGACGCGGCATCCGGATATCGAGGAACAATAGGTCCACCGGTTGCCGCTGTAAGAGTTCCGCGGCCTCCAGCGCATTCTTGCAGCTGCCCGCCAACCGCAGATAGGGTATCTGCCGGATATTGTCTTCCAGCAGCTCGCGCACCAGGCGCTCGTCGTCGACAACCAGACAGGACATCATAATAGCTGTAAAGTTAAGACGATGTGGAATACGCCGTTCGTGTCGTTGATCGTCAGCGTGTATTTATCCCGGTACAGCAGGTTCAGCCTCGACAGGACATTCCCCAACCCTATCCCGGACGATTCGTCCTTGGTCTCCGCCGGCTCGGGCTCGAACTTATTCCGCACCTCGAAGCTCAGCGTGTTAAAAGCAACCGACAGCCGCAGCACGATCCCCGGCCGACCGCTGTAGCCTACCCCGTGCTTAAAGGCGTTCTCTACGAAAGGGATCAGCAACATCGGCTCGATAACATGGACACTCGTCTCCTCGTCCAGGTCGATCCTGCTGTCGATGTCCACGTCATTGCCAAACCGCAGCCGCTGCAGGTCGAGATAGTTGTTGAGGTAGTCGACCTCCGTCTGAAGGGACACCTTTTTCCCCTGCGTGTCGTACAGCATATAGCGGAGCAGCTCGGATAGCTTGATCAGCGCAGGTTCGAGATTGTCTGACTTCTTTCTTGCCAGCGAGACGAGGTTGGTCAGAACGTTGAACAGGAAATGCGGACTTATCTGCGAACGCAGGAACTTCAGCTCGGTCAGCAGCTCGGTGGTCTGCCGCTCTTTCTGCTCGCGCTCAGCCCGGAACCTGTCCACCAGCAGCCGGTAAAAGAAACTCAGGATAAAAAAAGCGTACGATGAGACGAACACGTACCGCGAAAACCAGGGAAAGCGTTTGGCAACCGTCCAGAATGCGACAAAAAGGATATTCCATTTCAGCATCAGGGACCCGCCTATCAGCAGGATAACCGCCGGTATATACAGCCACCACCTGCGCCTGTTGAAGAATGCGGGAAAGATGACGTAAGCATGCAGATAAAAAATGGCAATATTGACCAGCGATATATAGGTAAAAATCAGCGCGGGTATACCTTCCGCTCCGTAACCCTTCTTGCCCGAAGAGACAAGGTACGGCAGGGTGAGCACCGCGGTCCATATCAGCATGTGCAGGACGATAAACCCATATTTACTCTTAAATGCCAGCTTCATAGGGAGTAAATTTAGTGCTAATAGCTACATTCCGGGTATAGCTGATCCACCATTCGGCCAGCACGAGGTGAAGAGAAAATCCCAGCCAGAACGCCGTCCCGAAGAATACCTGAGGCGGTAGCCCCGAAAAAACAAAGAACAGCACCACGATCGGCCTGATCGTACCGACAGCCACACCGATACTAAACATCCGGATCATCCACTGCCGGTGACGGATGATATCCCTGCGAAGGATCGCCCGCCAGGCCGCAGTCAGCGCGATCAGAAAATACAGGGCAAAGAAGCAGGTAGCTACCGCCTCGTTCAATCCGCCGATGGGGCGCAAGAAAAATGGCATGACCAATGCAGATATCCCGATGATATAACCGCATATGATCACTACAACCCCGCTGCGCCGGTGCAACCGGGGATGATTATTCCGGATGCGGGGAAGGAATTGCAGAGGACCCAGTATCATGAACAGGGCGCCCGGCAGGATATGCACCAGCGTGACAATGGCCTGACGGGAGAATTCGGCGTCAAATCCTTTAGCAGAGCCGAACGGCGGAGACCCCGTAGCCACCCCTCCGATCGCCAGGCCCCTCCTCACCGCCATGGCAAGGCCGATGGCAGCGGGCAAGAACATAATTACGTGCAGCAAACGCGATATTCGTTTCATACCACGAAACTAGCAAGAAGCCCGATCCGAAAAACTATCTGGCGACAACTCCGGCAATTGTCGCGATCAACCCTTGACTATGTCGCTTTTGCACCGCCCGGGAACAGATTTTATCAGCTAGGTTTGCACTATCAGAACACGCTAACACAAAACATATTTTATGCAAAAGATCCATCCCATGTTGTGGTTCGACAACCAGGCGGAAGAAGCCGCAAATTTTTATGTTTCAGTCTTCAGGAACTCAAAGGTCAACGCCATCGCGCGCAACAACGGGTCGGTGCTGACCGTCGGCTTCAGCCTCGACGGCGCAGACTTCACCGCGCTCAACGGCGGGCCCCTGTTCAAGTTTACCGAAGCCGTATCCTTTGTGATCGACTGCAAAGACCAGGAAGAAGTGGACTATTATTGGGATAAATTACTGGCCGGCGGAACACCCAGCCAGTGCGGCTGGCTGAAGGACAGATACGGACTGTCCTGGCAGGTAGTACCAAAAAGGCTGATCGAGCTGCTGCAGGACAAAGACAAGGCAAGAGCGGCCCGCGTTATGCAGGCCATGATGAAAATGGTAAAAATTGACGTCAGGACACTTGAAGAAGCGTAAACAATACTACCTCTGCGATGTCATTCAGCACGCGCTTGTCGCTGCCCGACCGGGCGGCTACCCGCAGACCGGAAATGCTGCTGAAAAGATAGCGCGCGAAAGCCCGCGCCGTCTTCTTCGTGGAGAACTGACCGTCGGCCTGCCCCTTCTTTACCAGCCGGGTCAGCGCATCTTCGACGTTCTTATTGTTCTGAGCGACCAGATCGCCGATCTCCTTATCCTGACCGGAAAGCTCGACGGCCGTGTTAACCATGTAACACCCTTTCTTGACCGCATCCTCCACACTTTCTTTGATGATGTTCTGGAATATCTGCTGGATGGTCTGCTCTGCATCCGTTGATTCATCGGCCATGCGCACTATAACGCTGGTATTGCATAGCTGGTACTGCCTCAACGATTCCATAAAGAGATGGCGTTTGTCGGTATAGGTGTCATACAGGCTGCTCCGGCTGATACCCAGCTCGTCCACAAGATCCTGCGCGGACGTCGCATTATACCCTTTTCTCCAGAAAAGATCGAGCGCCTTGTCCAGCAGGACCTTCTCGTCGAATTCCTTTTTTCTTGCCATGATCCCCAAATTTACAAAAACAGTACCAAATACGGAACGATCGTTCCGTATTTGGTCAAAAAAAAACTTCTTATACTACCGCGTTGACCGTCAATCCGCCATCGACCGTCAGTTCCGTACCGGTGATATAGCTGGCGTCGTCACTGGCGAGAAAACGAACGACATTCGCCACTTCTTCCGGGCTGGCGAACCGGTTCAGCAATACCTTGGAACCCAGTATCTGCCCAAAACCATCCAGCTCCTCCTGCTTCATGCCCAGCTTGCCATATAAAGGGGTCGTTACCGGACCGGGAGAGACGGCGTTGACCCTGATCTTTCTCGGAGCGAGCTCTTTCGCCAGCACCTTGTTGATCGCCAGCAGCGCCGCCTTGCTTGCAGCATAGATGCTGCTGCCCGGCACACCCAGCACCGCATTGACCGACGTATTGAAGATGATCGACCCTCCGTCATTCAGCAACGGCAATAACTTCTGAACGGTAAAATAGACACCCTTGACATTCAGGTCCATGAGGGAGTCATAGTGCTCTTCGGAAGCCGTCTCGACGGGACTGAAACTGGCTACGCCCGCATTCAGGAAAAGGATGTCGACCTTGCCAAACCCGGTCCTGATGGCATCCGCCAGCCGCGTGATATCGGCCAGCCTGCCCTGGTCAGCGACAAGCCCCGTCGCCCCCAGCTGGACTGCAGCCTCGTCGACAGCAGCCTTGTTGCGGCCGGTAATAATAACTTTTGCGCCCAGCGCGATCAGCAGTTTGGCTGTTGCATAGCCGATGCCGCTGTTACCCCCGGTGACCACGGCTACTTTGTTCGATAGATTGCTCATAGTTTGATTATTTAATGTTTAAACTCCGATTGCGGGACAAAGGTACGTATTTTGGAACGATCGTTCCAAATTTATTTTACAATATCTTCAAACACACCCCGATCGCGCCTCCCGATTCCTTCCTAACTTTAGAGACATCAAAAATGAGTAAGCCATGGCGCAAAAGAAGATCCTGTTCCTCACCGGCGACTACGCCGAGGACTACGAAACAATGGTTCCCTTCCAGATGCTGTTAATGATTGGTCACGAAGTGCACGCCGTCTGCCCGGGTAAGAAGAAGGGTGAAAAAGTACAGACTGCCATCCATGATTTTGACGGGGCCCAGACCTATAGCGAAAAGCCCGGGCACCTTTTCGAGCTGAACTTCTCCTTTGACGAAGTCGACCCCGGCGCCTACGACGCCCTCTGCATCGCCGGCGGACGCGCGCCGGAATACCTGCGGCTCGACCAGAAGGTAATTGATATCGTACACCATTTTAATCACTTCTCAAAACCCATCGCCGCCGTCTGCCACGGCATCCAGATCCTCACCGCGGCCAACGTCGTAATGGGACGGCGCCTCACCGCCTACCCCGCCGTAGGGCCCGAGGTCACCATCGCCGGGGGCGAATACGTCAGCGTACCCGTCACCGAGGCGGTCGTCGACGGCAACCTGGTCACGTCGCCGGCCTGGCCCGGCCATCCCCGGTGGATCGCCGCCTTCCTCGAAGTGCTGGGAACAAAGATCGAGCCGTAGCTTACCGCTCGATCCTCAGCGTTACCACATCCTGCGCGGCCATGGTAATATCGCCTTCCACCGGCGTTCCCGGCGTCTCGCCGGTATTGCTGTAGCTGGTGCCCTTCACGGGCGCTGCCCACTTCAGACCGACCGATTGCGTCGTCGAAGTCGGGTTGAAAAGACTAACGATCCATGCCTTGCCGTCATCGCTCGGTTTCAGCACCTGGACCAGCACATCCTTGTTGCTCAGCTGCAGGAAGGGCTTGGCGTCCGCCCCGGCGGAAACCGCCCCCACCACCAGCGGCTGGGCCAGCCCCGTCGCGAACTGCGATGCCTCCGCCGGGTCGAATGCGCCGTGCGGCCGCATGGCATATCTAAAGCTGATAATGCCGTCCTGGTAAGCGCGATAATTGGTCTCCCAGTGGTTGTTGATCGCCCAGGAAT
>JAFDYE010000317.1 GCA_018267585.1 Bacteroidota bacterium | reverse complement strand
CGTTATTAAAATGGCGTTGAAGAATAAGGAATATCTAAGAATTCTGTGGGAGGCCGAGGATGGAAAGGATTTGGTGCATAAGATGCAGATCAAGAGACCTGACGTATTGCTTATGGATATCCGGATGCCGGAGGTGGATGGCATCAATGCGATAGGTTTGCTCCGAAAGGAATATGAGGATGTAAAGATCATTGTGCTGACGATGTATGACGACCAGGAGATGATCTCGAAGATGATGGAAATGGGCGCCAATGCTTATTTGACGAAGACTACCGATCCCGACGAGATATATCAGGCCATCCTGACCTGTATGAATGATGACTTTTATTTCAATGACCTGGTCAACAAGGCGGTTCTCTCCAAACTGCAGACCAAGCGGCAGGTGCGTCAATTTTACCCCAGTCCCATCAAATTTTCCGAGAAGGAGATCCGGATATTGAAATTGCTTGCGGAGGACAAGACTACGGAGGAGATATCCAAGGAGGTGTTTCTTTCTACGCGGACGATCGAGACGATCCGGCAGAACATGAAGACGAAGATAGGGGCGAAGACGATTGCGGGGTTGATCATGTATGCGATGCGGAATAAGATCATCGATTAGGGGAAAAGAAATGCCCGCTTTCGAAAAAGCGGGCATAAACTAACTTTTTACAAACCAGAGAGAACCTTTTGAACGCTGACGCTGATGCGGCCGGTCGGGTTCAGGGTGAACCGGATTTCCAGTTCGGGCCGGGATATTGGATGACTTTTGTTTTTCACAGGAACATGGAACTGGTTTTCATCCGCAGATGATGTCTTTTGCCCCGGACCATGACGTCTTATTCAATGGTTCCGGCGAATGCTTCGCATTTCATTGGTCGGATTGGATCTTGGTTTTCATAGGACCGGACAGTAACAGGTCTAAATCGGAATTTATAGGATACTGAACGGAATTAAAGTTTCGGCAAAAATTATTTAAAAAATAGAATTTTGGCCTCAACATAGCTAATGTCTGTACCCGAAGGGTACGTTCTGGACAAAGTCCAGAAAAAATAAGTTGATTGACATTGGATTTTGCGTGGATTTCATAGATATTGAAATTTCGTTTGGACGGTTTCAAGGACATTGGACGGTCTGAGGTTGCTAATCCTCGTCAATCAACTTGAAACAAAAATAGTTGTGGATAAACATGTGGACAAGAGCACAAATGCTGAATTTTAACCTTTCGGGTTTTACTGGCAGAATAGTAAAATAACTATGTTTTATGACGTATAAATTCCTCTTTACAATCGAAAAAAAACCACTTATCTTCGTGAAATAGGTATGTGGGAATGTACATAGAAATCTTTGGCAGCGTATCCAACTGCCCTTTGTTTAAACACTAAAATCGTATGAAAAGACCAGAGCTTAACCAGGCGATCAAGGTTGCCATTGCAGATGACCACGCGCTTTTCAGGGCCGGGGTTAAAACGGCGTTAGCCGTAAAGAAGGATGTAGAGTTGATCGCAGAGGCAGATAACGGCATGCAATTGCTGAATCTGTTGAAGCATGTTGAGCCGGATGTTATTCTACTGGACATTCAGATGCCGATCATGGATGGGATACAGACCCTTCCGGAGATCCGTAAGGACCATCCGCATGTAAAGGTTATCATTCTCTCCATGCACAACGACCACTCCATGATATCCAAGCTGATGGAGATCGGTGCAAATTCCTACCTGACCAAGAACTCCGATTCGGAGACGATCTACCAGGCGATCAAGACCTGCTACGAGCAGGAGTTTTTCTTCAATGAATTAACCAATAAGGCTTTACTGACTGGTTTGCGAACGAAACGGCCCGAGCTCGGGACTCCCCAGGACGTCAATCTTACGGAGAAGGAGCTGACAGTGCTCAAGCTGATGTGTGAAGAGAAGACGACCAAGGAGATAGCCGATATTGTCGATATCAGTCCCCGTACTGTAGAGGCGATCAGGGATAAGCTGAAGACGAAGACGGGCGCAAAGTCAATGGCTGGTCTTGTCATGTATGCGGTGAAAAATGGAATTATCGAGCAGCAGTAGTCCGGGGGGGGTGGATCGCGGGAACCCGGGAGGGGCGGACCGCGAGGACGCGGTAGGGGCGGAGTACGCGAACCCGGGGGAGGCGGATCGCGAGGACGCGGGGGAAACAGACTGCATGAATTTGGGGTCATCGAACAGCACGAATTACAATGGTATTCTTTATCCGGCTGACCGTCCTTTGCTGACGGCGGACAATCGTGGTTTCCGTTATGGCGATGGGATCTTTGAGACTCTTTTTGTACGGAGGGGCGGGATCCGGCTTGCCGGCTGTCATTTTGAGCGTCTG
>JAFDYE010000316.1 GCA_018267585.1 Bacteroidota bacterium | reverse complement strand
GTATTTCTTCAGCTCTCCCGTCCTGAAGGTCCAGGCCGGCTTCAGCCCGGCCACATTGGCAGTATTGATCTGTCGTAGTCCGGTATACCGCGTTCCTCCGGCGTCCTGCCCATAGCAGGGCCAGCCGCTATCCGGATCCTGAGCCATAGCCCGGGCGGCGATCAGCAGCCCGGCGAAAAATGGTTTGTATCGCATATGCTGTTTTTTGTCAAACCTATTTCTTCTTTGCAGCCCCGCAGAATTTTCTTGACCACTGTCACACATCGGGTGACGAATAGCTATCTTAATTAATAATTACTTAATTTCCCGTTCCCTTTTGCTGTTCTACTTTGTGCAAAACGGGAAATATGACAGAAACAACCGATCAGATGATGAGAAGAAAAACCATCCCTCGCGATATCAGCTGGCTTTCCTTTAACGCGCGCGTCCTGCAGGAAGCTGCAGACCCTACCGTCCCCCTTCGCGAAAGACTTCGCTTTCTCGGCATATTTTCCAACAACCAGGACGAATTCTTTCGGGTACGCGTGGCTACGCTGCGCCGTATGAGCGAATTCAGCGGCAGCCGTTCGAAGATGAATATGCACATGGAGCAGTCTCCCGACAAGATACTCAACGAGATCCAGTCCATCGTGCTCCAGCAGGGCGAGGCCTTCGACGCCATCTGGCGCGGCATCCGCGAAGAGATGGAAAAAGAGAACATCTTCATCGTCTCCGAGGAGCAGCTCAACGAAACCCAGCAACAATTTATACAAAACTATTTTGAAGAAGAAGTCCGGACCAATACGATCCCGCTGATGGTGGAAAGCATCCCGCAGTTTCCCTTCCTTCGCGACAAATCCCTCTACCTTGGTGTTGTCCTTTCCCGTAAGGACGGCAGCATGCGACGGAAATTCGCCATCATCGAGATCCCAAGCCGGGTGCTCGGACGCTTTGTGCTGCTGCCCTCACCCGCGCCCAATGAACACCATATCATACTGCTCGAAGACATCATCCGTTATAACCTCCGCAATATCTTCGCCTATTTTGGCTATGACACATACGACTCCTGGGTGTTCAAGGTGACGCGCGACGCCGAGATCGACATCGACAACGACATTTCGACGACGCTGGTCTCGAAGATCGAGAAAGGGCTTAAGAACCGGCGCAAGGGAAAGCCCGTCCGTTTTGTCTACGACGAAGAGATGGACAAGAGCCTGCTGGATTATTTATTGAAACGGCTGAACCTTTCGAAGAAGAGTGGAAATCTCATCCCCGGTGGCCGCATCCACAATTTCCGTCATTTCATGGATTTCCCGGACGTTTTCCCCAAGAAAGGACAGCGCCGGAGATCCTTTACGCACCCTGCCCTGCAGCATACACCCCGCGTTACCGACGTGATACAGGAGCAGGACGTCATGCTCCATTTCCCCTATCATTCCTTTAACCCGGTCATCGACCTGCTGCGTGAGGCAGCCATCGATCCCAACGTAACGACGATCAAGATAACCGGCTACCGGCTGGCC
>JAFDYE010000315.1 GCA_018267585.1 Bacteroidota bacterium | reverse complement strand
TCACTCTGATCATACGTGTTTTTCGCATATAAAGTGGTCCAGGGCTGGCTCATATATTGTTTCACATAGCCTTTTCCATTAAAAGAGTCCACCCAGGCCGGTAATTGAGTCATATAATAATTACTGGTAATAAAATGCCCGGTGGAATCCTCCAGCCAAAAGGCGCCCGTCGCCGTATGCCCCGCCGGCAATATGGCCGCACGGTCCTTCAGCGAAACACCCACCACCTTCGACCGGAAATTATCCGCCATCATCAGCTCATCGGTGATCGAAGAGACCAGCATATTCCGCGGCGACATCCTCCCCTCCTTCGATTCCGGATCCTTCGCACCCACTCCCTTTACCGTACTGTCGTCCGTACAATATACCCGCTGGCCGGTCGTCTGCTCGACCCAGTCATTCCCGGCGATTCCGCTAAAGGCCGGCACGCTCCCCGTAAACACACAGGAATGCCCCACCGCCGTAAAAGCAGGCAGATACGGGATCATCGTATTGTCACAACTATAACCTTGACGCATCAGACGCTTAAACCCACCGGCTGTGTAACGGTCGTAATACCTGTACAAATAATCCCAACGCATTTGGTCCACTACAATACCAACGACTAACTTAGGACGTTTGACAGTACCGGCATGCTTCGACTTGCACGCCGCAAAACCCATTAATAACAAAAAACACAGGCAGAGTCTACGGTTCATAAAAATGATAATTGCGTTAAAAGATTCCGCGCGCAAGATATTGGATTGGACGCAACGTCAAATGCGTTATTTTTGCGGCATTGTCAACTTTAATAATTTCATAATATGGCAGATATCTTTGAAAAATTAGTCAAACACAACGGACCCATTGGTCAACACAGGGAAAGAGCCCACGGATATTTTGCCTTCCCCAAACTGGAAGGTGAGATCGGCAGTCGCATGAACTTCCGCGGAAAAGAAAAAATAGTTTGGAGCCTTAACAACTACCTTGGACTCGCCAACCATCCTGAGATCAGAAAAGTTGACGCCGAAGCAGCCGCCCGCTTCGGCATGGCCGCCCCCATGGGCGCCCGGATGATGAGCGGAAATACTAACTACCACGAACAACTCGAAAAAGAGCTGGCCGCCTTCGAAGGAAAAGAAGACGCCACGCTCTTCAACTACGGATACCAGGGCATCATGAGCGCCATCGACGCCATCTGCGGCCGCCACGACGTCATCGTCTACGACGCCGAGAGCCACGCCTGCATCATCGACGGCCTCCGCCTCCACCCGGGCCACCGCTACGTTTTCAAACACAACGACGTCGAAGATTGCGAAAAACAGCTGCAACGCGCAACCGCCCTCATCGAAAAACAAGGCGCCGGCGGCATCCTCGTCATCTCCGAAGGCGTATTCGGTATGGCCGGCGACCAGGGCAAACTCAAAGAAATAGCCGCCCTCAAATCCCAATACGAATTCCGCTTCCTCGTCGACGACGCACACGGCTTCGGCACCCTCGGCAAGACCGGCGCCGGCGCAGGCGAAGAACAGGGCGTCCAGGACAAGATCGACCTCTATTTTTCGACATTCGCCAAATCCATGGCCTCCATCGGCGCCTTTATGGCCGGCGACAGAGCCATCATCGACTACATCCGCTACAACACCCGCTCACAGATATTCGCCAAAAGCCTCCCCCTGCCCATCACCATCGGCAACCTCAAAAGGCTCGACCTCCTGAGGACCCAGCCCCAACTCCGCAAAAAGCTCTGGGACGTCGTCAACAAGCTGCAGAAAGGCCTTAAAGACAGCGGCTTCGACATCGGCCAGACCAATTCCTGCGTGACCCCCGTCTACATGAAAGGGGACGTGCCCGAAGCCACCGCCATGGTCATGGACCTCCGCGAGAATTATAACATCTTCTGCTCCATAGTCGTCTACCCCGTCATTCCCAAAGGCCATATCATCTACCGCCTCGTGCCGACGGCCGTACACACCGACGAAGACATCAAACTCACCGTCGAAGCCTTCCGCACAACCAAAAAGAAACTGGACGCC
>JAFDYE010000314.1 GCA_018267585.1 Bacteroidota bacterium | reverse complement strand
TCCAGCGTTTTCCATGATGACTCCGTATCCCCTGACCAGACCCAGCCGCCCCAGCGGGCGATGCCCAGGTAGCCATTGCGGTGAAGGCTCCAGGGCCGGATATTGGGATAGGTAGACAAGGGCCCCTCATAGTACATCCGGTGACGCGTGACCCGCTCGTACAAATTGAACCAGTCCCCTTCGTCCGGCCAGAAGGCGTCGGCGCCGGCTTTCATATCGGGAATGTGCAACCGCCAATAATCCATCATGTGAGTAGTGTCAAGATACGGAAGCTTGTCCCTGTCGAACGGCACCATATGAAGTACGACCCTGACGTGGCGGGCGTGGAAGTCGGCCAGGACCTGTGCCGGTTCGCGATGGAAGACGGCGGGGTTGAAGTCGAAGGAAGGTTGTTTGGTATTCCATCCCTGAGGAGTGAATCCGGTGCCCAAATAGATGACGGCGTCTACCGGTATTTTTTTTGACCGGAAACTGTCGACAATGCCGAGAATATAGTTCTCATCCTTGATGGTACGGTGAGACTGCATATAGCCCAGGGCCCATTTTGGCGGGATAACGGCGGGGCCGGTGAGGACAGAAAGGTCCTTCATAAATGCAGCAGGCCGATGGGCGTCGAATACTATACAGTCATAGAGCCCGGGGACCACCGACGATGCAGGAGGCAGCCCTTTGGCCATTGCCTGCTGCTGGTTGTGCTCGTTCTGCTGGACCGTATCGGTTGACGCCGGCAGCCAGGGCAGATAGACACCGTGATCGGGCGCACGCAGGTCGACCTGACCCCAGGGCGTGGCGACAAAAAGGGCCCAGCCGTCGGTACCGATCATGAGCGCCACGGGATTTCGCGATCCATAGGAGTCGCCCTGCCAACGGGGTTGCATATCCTGAAGTCTTCCCCGACGATCAAATTCAATGGGGGCCGAGCGCCAGGGGATACCGGGTACGGCTTTATGTCCGCCTTCTCCCATGCCCAGGACGGGAGCATCATGGAGGGCGAACGAGAGCGTATTATTGGAATGGAAGGTCAATTGCTGTATGGGCGCTCCGCTGAGTGTTGTTACTTTGATAGTTAGCGGAGTCGAGCTTACCTCTACCATCATGGATCCGATCTGTTTTTTTACTGAAGCGGTCAGATCGGTGAGGACAATTGCAGCAGGGGGATACGATCTATCCACTAACGCGGGGCTATAGGGCAAATCCTCTTTAAAGGACTGAGGTTTCAGAACGATCCGTATGCTGTGTTCTCCCGCCTGTCTGATCTCCAGCTGAGCAGGCACGCCGGCCGTGGTGATCGGCTGCGCGGAAAGTACATCGACGGATAAAATAAAGATAAGAAGTGGTAAATATCTCACATAAAAAAGTTGTAGACCGAATTTCAACGATTATGGAAAAATGCGGCGCATCTTTTTTACCCGTTTTCAGCCGGATTTTAACCATACGGCACGACGCTGGAGGATATTAGGGGTATTGTCCCCGCTGCCGGCGTGTGCCGCGGACCGGGGTATCAGTCTTTCTCCAAAAATTTATAGTTCGCTTCGTTGTAACGGTCACCGACATTCGGGTATCTGGCTATGACGGCGTCGATTTCCTCCAGGTCGGCCGGGGAGAGATCGACGTCGACGGAACCTGAGTTATCGATGAGGTATTTCCTCCGTTTGGTGCCGGGGATGGGGATGATGTGGTCGCCCTGGGCGAGCACCCAGGCGATGGCCAGCTGGGCGGGGCTGCAGCCTTTGGCGGCGGCCAGGTCGGCGAAGGCGGCGGAGAGCTGTCTGTTGTTCTCGGCGTGTTCGCCCTGATAGCGGGGCAGGTTGCGGCGAAAATCGTTGGCGCCTAATTTGTCCATCTCGAGGGTATTTGTCATCAGGCCGCGGGACAGCGGACTGAAGGGGATGAAGGATATTTTCAGTTCGCGGCAGACGGGGAGGACGTCGTTCTCCGCTTCACGGGTCAGCACGGAGTATTCGCTTTGCAGGGCGCTGATGGGATGGACTGAGTGGGCGCGGCGCAGGGTGGGGGCCGACGCTTCGGAGAGACCGAGGTAGCGGACCTTGCCTTCCTTCACGAGTTCGGCCATTGCGCCTACCATTTCTTCCACGGGGACGTTCGGGTCGATGCGGTGCGCATAGTACAGATCGATGACGTCTGTGCGCAGCCGGCGAAGGCTGGCTTCTATGGCCTGTTTCATGTAAGCGGGAGAACCATCAAATGTCGACAGCCTGCCCGAGGCGTCGGCACGGAAACCAAACTTGGTAGCGATGAATATCTTTTTCCGGTTGGGCTGAAGGACCTTTGACACCAGCTCTTCATTCTTTCCGTTGGCATAGACGTCAGCGGTATCCCAGAAGTTAATACCCAGCTCGATGGCTTTTTCAAGCGTTGCGATGGATTCGGTATCGTCGGGCTGGCCATAGGCGTGGTTCATGCTCATGCAGCCAAGACCGATAGCGGATAATTCTGTCGTTGTATTTCCCAGTTGTCTATATTTCATCGTTGCTGTTTTGTGCCAAAGTTCCACATTCTGCCCGAGACAGCATGTCGAAATTCTGACTTATTTTTACCGCTAATTAGCAGCTATGGAAGACTATGTAATCAATGTAGGCAAAGTGGAGGAGTGGCAGATGATCAACGACATTTCGTCGCTCAACGAGGTATTCCAGCGCGGTAAACGGGTGCTGGTTGGCGGTGGGACGGTGGCGTTGGTCCGTGAGCAGCGGGACGGATCGTTATGGAAGGTCGATGAGTTCTCGAGCCTGGAAGATTTTGAGAAGTATAAGGAAAATGTATACAAATACTTGAAGGATTAGTTCGCTGTCTGGACAGTGAGGCGGGGAGAGGAAGGGAATAGTAGAAATAAAAGAGGCTAGCTCCGTAGAGTAGCCTCTTCCTGACCAATGTCAGCAGATTATTTTTTGGAGTAACCCGGTTAAGCGAAATTAACCGAAGGTTTCCATGATTTATCTGTAGATAACATGAATACCTCCTTTTTTTTAGTGAACAATAGGGTTGAGCCATAAAGTTACTGAAAAAAATTTGTAATTCATCGTATCTTTAACGCTTTGTTAAAGCATTCTCTATTTGTCGGGTCACGTTCAATATACAGATCACGAACTTTTTC
>JAFDYE010000313.1 GCA_018267585.1 Bacteroidota bacterium | reverse complement strand
CTGTTTCCGCTGGCTGACCCCATACTTGCGCATCGTAGACACCAGGATACGGTCGAAATTGAAGATGATCAGGCCCCATACAAGGGCAAAGACCACCGCCCAGACGGCATCGTTGAACACGCTGTAGATCGCGTAACCCGCCGACAGCGCCGCCAGCACAAAGGTCGCCAGCAGCACCCCTCCCAGCCCGGCGTATTTGGTCTGTTCGGAAGGGCATTCTTTTAACAGGTCCTGGTAGGCGCCCGCACACCACCACAAAAAATGCCGCTCCTGCGGCTGCCGGGCCTTCGCCCCCACTCCGGTAAAATGATCGTAGGTATAAGGGCTCTCCGCCCTGCCGTTCTCGCTGCTTGTTGTGGCCATGATTTGCTTGTTCTCGGGTCAATAAAATTAAACCGCACTGCACCGGCGTCAGCCGCTGTCCGGCCCGCGCTCAGCATTGCGCATGCGCCGCCCTTCCCCTCAGGGACAGAACACGGCACACGATGTTTCGTTGAAGTTGAAGTGGGAACACGCAAATAACGGTAAAAATCCCGGGAAATTGCAAAGGAAATGCTAAAGCGGATGCCCCCCAATCTAGCCATAGTTCAGCGCCAGATTAATAGGCTATTCCCTAAACCCCAGACGGCTAATGTAACCAGCTATTTAGGTATAAGATAAGAATCAGGATATCGAGAAAACTTTAAACTTTCGAATGTAATGACGGGGTCCTGTATATAGGACATCTTTGAAAATGAATCCAAAGTGATAGATTTAGAGTCGAAATAGGTCGAAAAGTAGTCTAATATTAAAAGTACCCGACCACTTTCAGGATAATAAATTGCCGGCACATAAAAAGGATTATACTTTCCGTAACGTTTCAATAAAATCCAACTTCCTTTGTTCATTGATCTAAGATACTCGCCAAGAACCAAAGCTGTGTAAAATTTGTCTTTTATAGTCAGCCTGTGTCGGATTTTTTTGAGAGTATCTAACAAAAGCGGCAACTCTGTCTCGTTCTTATCGTGGCTTGAATTAGGAATATTTGTCACTAAAGTCAAATGATCAACGAGATCGTTCAGTTTGTGATTGACCCCAAAGATCTCTTCTTGATATTTTTCATAAATGGTTTTATCAGGGTTTTCGATAGGGAAACTGTCTGCATTTAAATAAGTTTGATAGCACTTTTTATCTTCAAATAATATTCCTGTGGATTCATCTCTAAGATCACCTGGCATGAAAATAACACGATCCGATTTCAAATAGTAGATAAATGCAGAATTTGTTTTCAATTGTTCGCTAAACTCTTTCCACGTTTTAGATTCACTTTTCAAAATATTTTTTAATTCTGAAACTGTCATTATTTTAAAGCAATCAGGAGGCATATAAAATATAAATAAAAATAATATCCCAAAGACCGCGCCATTCAGAAGAAGGCACTGTCTTGAATTCATATTTTCCATTTACAATCCGATACTTAATTTTCGTATGCTCATATCCAATCTTTAGCCTATCTGCAAATTTTTTGATCCCGGAGGAATATGGCACATCATACGTCGTAACAAGCGTGAAATATGGCTGAAAACCATATCTTATCCACTGAGCATGCCTTTCCGCAAGATTTTCCAATCCATTTGCCAGCATTTCCAAATGCATTGCCGACTTGAGCCCAATCGACATAGTAAGCACCAATACCGGTAGCAAATCCTCCCACAAAAGCTTCAGACGAAGATTTGAGATCATGTGTTGCAATTCCTGTTGCTATGAACACACTGGTTCCTCCGATCAAACCCCAACCGAGTGACGACCCCCATATACCTGCGCCTGCGGCGTCTCCTCCATCAGGATCAACATTGTTGATAGGATCATTCCCCATTCCCAGATACGGGCTCGCAAACTCATCATACGGATCCGCCCCCGTCCATCTCCCGATCATCGGATCACACATCCTCAGATCAAACTCAAGCGATGGACGCACAAAATGATCTTCGTGTAGAAATCGGCGTTATTCGTGCAGATTAACAGAACTTTCGTGCAAAACTTTTAGGGCGCGGGCAACCGTATTTCTATTCCTTCGTTTTCCAGAGCTTCATGGATCATCTTTGCATACTCTACGGCGTGGTCTCCGTCGCCGTGCAAACAGACGGTCTGTGCAACTAACGGTGTATCCCCTGCCGGGGCACCGTCGGGAAGGAACACGTCTACCCGCCCCTCCTTCACCATCTTCAACACCTGGCGGACCGAGGAAGCAGCGTCGTCGATCAGCGCATGCGCCTCCGACCTCGGCGTTAGGCTCCCGTCCGGCCGGTAGGTACGGTCGGCAAAGACCTCGCTGACAAAACGAAGGCTGATAGCCGGGGCCGCCCGCGAAAGTTCGCTGCCGCTGAGACCGTATAACAATAAAGAAGGATCAAAGTCAAAAACGGCCCGACATATCGCCTCGCTGACCCAGGCGTCCCGCGACGCGCGATTGTACAATGCTCCGTGCGGCTTGACGTGTTGCAGCCGGACGCTGAATTCGCGGCAGACGTCCTGCAGGGCATGCAGCTGTCTCGAAATAATTTCCGGCAGGTCCTCCAGCGCGACGCCGGAACCCAGCAGGTCGACGCGGCCAAAACCGGCCCGGTCGGGATAGGAAGGATGCGCCCCGATAGCGACGCCGTGGCGGATAGCCAGCTCCACCGTACGACGCATCGTATCTTCGTCGCTGGCGTGTCCGCCGCATGCAATATTGGCCGAACTGATAAAAGGAAAGATCGCTGCATCCGTAGTCATGCCTTCACCCATATCGCAGTTGAGATCGATATGCCGGCCGGCCGCATCCCGATCATTGGCTCCGCTCAGCAAACCAACTCATTTAAATGATCCATACAGCTGCGATGTAAAATGTGCAATTCGTTTTGCCGCGCGACCAGGGATTGCCCCGCAGCCTGCATATCCATCTGATTGAATTGGACGCAATCCGAAGGCCGCAGCTG